>NZ_DJDM01000039.1:0-7413 GCF_002431085.1 Empedobacter sp. UBA5924 | reverse complement strand
CACACTTCGTGGGATAGTGTCTATTCTTAAAACGAAAAAGAGTTCCAATATTTTTTGGAACTCTTTTTTTATTTGGATTAATATTTTATTTTTTTATTGAACATCTTTCTTGAATAATTTATTCAACGTTACAGCAATCGCACCATCTCCAGTTACATTTCCTGCTGTTCCAAAACTATCCATTGCGATATAAAGTGCAATCATCAAAGCTTGATTTTCTGCATTAAATCCTAACATAGAAGCAATAATACCAATTGCTGCCATAATCGCTCCACTAGGAACTCCAGGAGCTGCAACCATTGCAATTCCAAGCATCATGATAAATCCTAAAAATTGAACAAAATCAATTTCCATTCCTTGGATTAACATCAATGCTAAACAACAACAAACGATTTTTAACATCGAACCAGATAAATGAATTGTCGCACACAACGGCACAGCGAAATTAGCAATTTCGTCACGAACACCAATTTTCTTTACTTGCGCAATTGTTATAGGTATTGTTGCAGCAGAAGATTGTGTTCCTAATGCTGTGAAATAAGCTGGTAACATCAATTTCATCATGGTAAATGGATTTTTTTTTGTAATAATTCCAGCAATTGTAAATTGAAGCACTAATAAGAAAACATGAAGCACGAAAATTACACCAATTATTTTAAGGAATACGTTCATAATTGTTACAACTTGTCCTGAATATGACATGTTCAAGAAGATTCCGAAAATGAAAATTGGTAATAATGGAATGATTAAATTTTGAATTAAATACGTAATAATTTCTTCGAAATCATCTGCAAATTTTCCAAAAGTCGAATCTTTTAATCGTGATAATCCAATTCCGAAAAGAAATGAAAATACCAAAGCTGGCATTACATCAAATAACGGAGGAAACTCTATCGAAAAGTATGGTGTAAATTCTTTGGCTTTTTCTGCTAAATTAATTTGCCCAGTTTGATGTTCTAATAATTGTGGAAAAATAGACATACTCGCTGAGTAGCCTAGTAATCCTGAAAAAATGGTTGATCCGTAAGCAATTAAAACGGTTGCTAATAATAATTTTCCGGCTGTTTGTCCTAATCTTCCAATTGATGGAACGATTAATCCAACAATGATTAATGGGATTAAAAAGTTAAGTAATTCGCTAAAAAAATCATTGAAAGTCATAAAAATACGACCAACAGCTTCTGGGATAATTCCACCGAGTACAATTCCGAGTACAATGGCTAGAATAACTTTTACGAGTAAATTGTCTTTAAGTTTGTGCATAGTCAAATTTAGAAAAAATCCGTTCAATTCAAGGTTTTAATTCTAAATGTTGATAAAAAGAAAAAAGCGATACTAAAATTTAGCATCGCTTTTTGGTATATAATTTTTGATAAAATTATTTTTTAGGTAAACGTACAATTCGGCTCGCATCGTTCGTATAAGCTTTACTTCCGCTTATTTTTTTGTAAGCAAATTTTGACGCCAAACGTGTGTTTTCTGTCGTAATATTGTTGGTAACATCACCTTTATTATTCATTCTGTCCACAATATCATACGTTACATCGTAACCTAATTGCTCGTAACGCGTCGGAAATTCACAATAAACTTCTTTGAAATCTTTGATCACACTTTGCACTTCCGTATCTCTTGTATTGATTAAACGCGCAGTACTAAACACAAAACCAAATTCGCGGAATGCATCGATATTTTTTGCATTATCTGCGTTATAAACATCATAAACCGAAACCGATTTTATTCCGTAAGCTTTGATATTGTCTTTGTTAAATGTTTTTAATTTTTCTAAATATTGTTTTCCCAAATTATCATCATCACCAACTAAAACCGTAATAATTGGCGTATAATAATCTTCACCGTTAACTTTATCGTGTGGTTGAACAATTTTTGCAACACTATCTACAATGACAACATTTGCTTTCAACTGTTTTTCTAATTGTTTTTTCGTATAACTTGCTAACTCTTGATCGTCACGATTTGTTAATAAATAAACTTGTTCTCCAGCAAAGTTTTTCCCAATTTCTTCGATGATTTGATCTGCAATTACTTCATCTTTTGGATTAGAAATCAATAAATCATTGAAAGAATTTAACGAATCGTCATTTGCATAAGGCGAAATCACAGCGATACCAGAATTACTGAAGAAGTTGGCAACTTCTGTAATATCAGACGTGTTCAACGGGCCGATAACAGCATCCGTTTTACTAAAATCTGTTGTTGATAAAATATCTTGCAAGTTTCCGTTTTTCGTATCGATCACTTTCACATTTACATTTTTACCTTTTTTCGCCAAATGAGTCAACGCTAATTTAGCTCCAGTAAAAAATTGCATTGCTTGCGAATTTTTTAATTGCGGATTATTTGCAACATCAAAAGGTAGCATAATAGCAACATTAATTTCATTGTCATTAGCACGTTTCAACTTTCCTGCAGTTCCGTATTTGATGATTTTAGCATTTTTTTGCAATGGAATTTTAAGTGTCATTCCAGCTTTTAAACCATTGATTAAATCAGGATTTAAACGCAATAACTCATCTAAATTCGTGTTGTATTTTTCTAAAATTCCGTAAGCCGAATCTCCATTCTGAACAACATAGTTGATCGTGTTTTCTTCGATTACAACAGAACCAGATTTTTTAGGAATCGTTATCACCATTCCTTCTTTTACACCTGTTTGTAAAGCTGGATTTTCTGCATATAAATCGTCAACACTTACATTATACTGTTTTGCTAAAGTGTATAAAGTTTCTCCTTTTTTGATTAAATGCGTTCCTTTTGGAACAGAAAAAACTTTATTTGTCACATCTTTTGGAAGCTTGATTACGTCACCAATTTCTAAACCTCTTTCTTTGATTTGAGGGTTTAATGAGTTCAATGTTTCTTCCGAAATTTTATATTTTTTTGTCAAATTGTAAACCGTTTCTTTCGGCTCAATTGTAATATATTGATAATTATCGTCCGAAATTTTTACGTTTGACGTAGTCGTTTGTGTATTGGTTTCAGTTGGTTTGGTTGTCGTAGTTCCTTTACCTGGAATCACAATCAAATCACCTGGATGAATCCCATTTTTTTCAATTTTAGGATTGGCTTTATACAATTCTTCTTGCGAAACACCATATTGCTTCGAAATTCCGTAAACGGTTTCTTTTGCTTGAACTGTATGCGTTTTTTGTTGAGCATAAAGTGCTGATGCACCAACAAATAACAATAAAGCTAATATTTTTTTCATTTAGATGAATTTTCGTGGTCAAATATACAAATTATGTTTTGTTTAGAGTTCCTCTTTCAATGTATTTATGATGAACTCAAATTCAAAAGGTCGAAGACTATCTTCAATAAAATCAATGAAATACTGAATATTAATGTAATCAAAATCAGCAAAATTTTTCACACGTTCTTGCAAACCATTTTGTTGAGAAAGATCATTTAATAATTGCTCGATTCTCTTCAATAAATCTTCATTTTTTTTCACTTCTGCATGCACCAAACGTTGTTTTATTTTCTCAAAACCTTTCAATTGTTTTGTACGCTGCGCTTGTATCATATCGGCAAAAGAAGATTCTGTTAACGAACTCAAATGTTCCAAACGTTCAAAAATGCTTTTTAATTCTTCTTCCAATTCAGGAAGTTTTGGAGCAATTTCTGATGAATTTATCGAACGTTTTTTTGTGATTGCTAAACTATTCGAAAATAAATCTTCGTTTGATAGATCTAATTTTTGTTGTTTTTCGTATTGTTTTTCAGTTCGGATTAACAATGAATTTCTCAAAACTAAAAGTGGAAAATCAACTTCAAATTGATTGAACATTTCTTTCAGTTGTAACCAATAAGCCATTTCGCCACCGCCGCCAACATAGGCAACATTTGGTAAAATTGTTTCTTGGTACAATGGTCTCAAAATCACATTTGGGCTAAATTTATCTGGATTTTGATGTAAATCGGCAATAATTTCTTCTTTCGAAAATTTGATTGAAGTGTTATTGACAAAATACGTTCCATTTTGTTCAACAATACGTTCGCGCGAATTATTTTGATTGATATAAAACAAATTTATCTCACGAGGATTCACTTGAATAGAATACCCCAATTGTTCTAATTTCTCATTTTGAGGTATTACTTTTTTGAACGATATTGACTGAATTAATTCTTCTTCAAAAGTTGGAATCATCAATTTTTTCAATTCTTTATCATCTCCATCAATCATCAACAATCCAAGATCTTTGAATAATAAATGAACCAATTTTCGTGTTGCGTCTGTCAAATTATCATTCGATAAATAAGATGCTTCAATCAAATTTTGCAATTCAGTTTTCTTTTTTCCATTTGGAATTAATGACAAAAATGAATCAAAAACTTTTTGTAAACCGTTTGTTGATAAACGACCAACTGGTCCACCAAATTCTTTTTCCCAATGAATAATTCGATCTCCAAATTTGAAATGATTAATTTCTTCGAAATCGTGATCTTCTGTCGCCATCCAAAACATCGGAACAAAATTGATTTCACTTTGTTCATTATTCAATTCTTCGCATGCTTTGATAACTTGCAAAATTTTATAAAAAAAGAAAATTGGACCTGTAAATAAATTTAATTGATGTCCAGTCGTAATTGTTACTGTATTCTTTTCTCTTAATTTTTGTAGATTATTTTGTTGCTTTTCCGATAAATCTAAATGACCTAATTGTTTCGAAATTTGTTCAACAAGAATTGCTCTATTTTTATAATGTCCAAGCTTATTTTTCGCTTGTTTTATATAGTTTTCTTTGGTTGGAAATAGGTTGTAGAAGTTTTTCAAATCCTCGTCTTGATTGATATAATTTAGCATCAATTTTGAAAAATAATTTGAATCCTTAAGTGATATTGTTTCCATTTAATTTTTATTAATCGTTTGATGTACATCCATTGCTCTGTCTGTTGCAAAAATGTCGACACCATCTTTTTCTAAATCGCGGTAAAGTTGTCCATTTCTCGCCGAAACACTTTTGTCTAAGTTTCCTAACGTCCCAAAAATGACCAAAATATCCTTGTCATGAATTTTGTTTAAAAATGATTTGTCATTGCGTCGAGTTCCTGTAAAGGCAACCATTTTGTCAGTCGGAATTCCGCTGTTCATCATTTCATTAAATTCGCGTTCGTTTCGCATCGAAACAGACAATAGCATATCTGGCGCAAGTTGATGCAACTTTTTCGCTTGACCAACTGTATACGTCACCAAAACAACCTGTTTTTGCATGTTTACATGTTCTATTGTCTTCACAATATCACGATAATCAACACCTTTTTTGATGTCAACCATAAAATAAATCGGTTTACTTTTCCCCCAATTTAGCGCTTCTGCAAAAGTCGGAATTTTGTATGACGTTTGTTGTCCAAAATCATCTACCAAAAAGTATTCCTTAATGGTTTTTAAGTCAACTTGATTGACATCTTGTCGCCCTGTGCTTGTTCGTTGCAACGAATTATCGTGCATTAAAATAAGTTGATTATCCTTTGTTTCGGCAACATCAATCTCAAAAATTTGTATTCCTTTTTGATAAAGATGTTCAAAAGTTTCGACACAATTTTCGGGAAAACCATGTATTCCACTTCCTCCACGATGCGCGCTGACAAAATTTTTGTTTTTGGTCGAATATTTGAAGGATATTTCTTCGGATGAAGTATTTTGATGTGTTTTGGATTGATTTTTCTTCGGATTACAACTAAAAATAGTCAGTAAACTGAACATTAAAATTCTGAAATAATATCGTTTAAAATAGCTGAAATTCATATTTTTAAATAAAAAATTAAATTAATTCATTCTAAAATTACGAATGAAGCTGTAAATTTAAACTGAAAATAATCAACAAAATAAATTATTATGGGACTTAGAACTTTTTTGAAAAGAATTTTAGGAAAAACTGAAACTGCGATTGATGTTGCGGGAGATAAATTTGACGATGTTTCGGCAACTGTAAAAAAAGCAGGAACATTGATTGCAGATGACGCATCGGATTTTGCGCGTAAAACAATCAATAATATAAAAGATGCTTCGGGTGATTTGAAAGAACAATCGAAAGAAGCCGCTAGAGATTTTAAAGAAAGATCGAAACAAGATTATAACGAAGTAAAAGATATTGCGGAAAAGCAAATGAAAGAAACAAGTGCTTTTGTGAAAGAGAAAGTTTCGGATTTGAAAGAAACTTTTAAAGAAGAAAAAACAGAATTGGAAGAAAAAGCTGATGAGTTAAAAACAAAAGCCGAAAATAAATTAGACGAAGCTTCTGAAGACATTAAAAAAGAGACAAACGATTAAAAAGTCTTTATTTATCAAGTTTTATTACAATTTATAAATGTTAAATTTAACATTAGTTATTGATTATTATAAAATTGGTTTAATTTTTGATTTAATAATTTTTCCTCGAAATAATTAAAATGACTGAATACAAAGATCTCGAGCCCTCTACAAACCCTAAACATAAAAATGAATTCGTAAAGAATATTATTATTGCTGTTTTAGCAGTATCCTTGTTATTAGCTATTGGGTATATTGTATATTCTAAAGAAGCAAATGCAAAATCTTCGATAGAAATGCAAAGTGATATCAATGATTTGGAACGATCTAGAGAAATTCTGAAACAAGAATTACGTATAATTAGATCAGATTTTGATGATGCTAAAACTCGAGTTGTAAAAAAAGATTCTTCTTTAAGTTATCAAGATCGATTGATTTTGGAGAAACAAAAAGAGATTCAATCAATCTTAAATAAAGAAGGAATTACAAGTGGAGAGTTGCAGCGTGCTAAACGTTTGATAACCTCTTTACAAGCAGATATTAAAGTTTATAAAGAAGAAATTGTTCGCTTGAAAGACGAAAATAAAAAGCTGACAAACAAGAATACAGAGTTAACTTCGGAAAATTCTCATTTGAATGAGCAGAAAAAAACTGTTGAATCAAATTTGAGTACTGAAAAAGAAAATCATCAGAATTTAATCAAAGAGACAAATTCTACTTTATCGATTTCAAATTATACGATTAAAGGTTTGAGAGTAAAATCAAGCGGAAAAGAAGTGGAAACAACGCGAGCAAGAAGAATTGATAAAGTTAGAGTATCTTTTGATTTGGATAAAAACTTGAATGCGACTTCAGAAACCAAAGAATTGTATGTATCTATTTATAAACCAAGCGGCGAGATAGGAAAATTTAAAGGTGCTGATGCAGGTGAAACAACTTTACGTTCTGGATCTTCTGTAGAATATTCTGATCGTGTAAAAGTTAATTACAATAATATGTCTGGCTCAAGAGTTAATTTTGACTGGGTTGATTATGACTTTCCAAAAGGTGAATATAAAATCGATATTTACCAAAATGGATACAAAGTTGGTCAAAATGTGATTACACTTCGATAAATATTAAAAGACACTGTACCAAAAACTGTG
>NZ_DJDM01000002.1:0-32031 GCF_002431085.1 Empedobacter sp. UBA5924 | reverse complement strand
TTAACAAGGGGAAGATTACACCCAAATAAATATCTGACCATAATAAGGAAATATTCAAAATTATATTTATCATCATTTTTAGAGAAGATAACAATTGAATCAGAGAAGTTAACGATATACACTTCAGTATCACTATAGCATCCATCAAGATGAGTACTATAATTTGTTTTTTCTATACTTTTTTTGAATTTGTTAATAGAGGTTAATCTAGAATAAATTTCATCATGAGTATTTCTCATAATACTATCTTTGAAACCTAATATATCTAAAAAAGCTACAAAACGAAAATCAGTTGTTTTCCAATTTGTTTTTATTGTATTAGTCATTAAATCTTGATTTTATTTACTTTTAAAATAGTTAATAATATTTTTTTTTACACTCAAATATACCAAAAAATCACAATCAAACCCCTTATTGTAAAACTACAATCCTACAAATTTTCTCCCACTTTTGCTCGTGTTTTCTTTTACTAATTGTCAAAAAAGAATATATAAATAACGTTGCATAACCCAAAAAGCTCCTGAGAGGAGCTTTTTTTGTGGAGTATATACTATTTTAAAAACTAAGGTTTTCACTACTTCGCATTCTACGTAAGCATAAAAAAAAGCAGTAATCATATAAAATACTGCTTATATAGCTTAAAACTAAACTTCGATAACTCCATAAGAATTAAAAGCTAACTTCGGTTCCGTTCAACAGGCTTCCATCTCATGCCCTCTGGGCAAGACGAAAGCTTAGTTATTGTGCGACGTTTTTATTCTAAACAGATGTGTTTTAACTTACCCGAGTCCTCGGTTGATTATAAACAGGTGTGTTTTACCTTATCCGAGTCCTTGGTTGATAACAAAGAAATTTATTTTTAACTATAATTAGTGAGTTTTAGACGAATTAAAACGTTTATTTTTGGCGTAATATTAATTGAGACTTTCTAAAAAATGAAAAAACTATTTTTATTGACAACATTCTTTATGGTGTCAGCACTTTTTGCTCAACAAGCGACTAATACGTTAGAAGGCGTTTTTACAACAAAAGCAAAAGATGAATTATATAATCCATTGAAATTTGATGGAAAAGGAAGAGTAACAATCGGTGAATTTGATGAGGTTGGTTACGAATTTACAGAACGCAATGATTCGGTTATAATATTTGTCGAAAAAACGGTTTTTATCTTCAAAAAAGAGAAAAATCAATTAAAAGGAATTTCAGATTGGGTGGATAAAAAAGTGTATAAATCAAATTTGAAATCTTTCGAAAATAAACCTCAATCAGATTCTAAATTAGCACAACGTGCAAATTGGATGGCAGAGAATTATGATATTAATTTTAAAAATAATGCAACCTATTTGTTTGATTTTGATGAAGAAAGTTTAACTAAAAAATTAAAAGAAAATGAAGCTGCAAATGCAAAACTGTGTAAAGAAGGTTTTGATGAAAGTTGTAAAGTAGTTTTTGCCTATAAATTTGCTGAACAATCTGGTGGTGTTTTCGAAACATTAAGTGCAACAGAAGAGTTGAAATTAAAACCAAATAAAGAGTTACAGCAATTAGCACAACGTGTGATTGATTTAGGAAATCCAGATGGATACGGATTATTTTATACGTATTACTATTTTACAGGAGAAAAGGAAAAAGCGGAAGAGTTTTTACAAAAAGGATTAGATTTAGGATCTAAGTATTGTACAGAGATTTCATTAAATTCTGCTTTAAGTGAATTTGGAGAAGGCTTACAATCGGAAGTAGAAGAATCAGAAGATTAATTCGAACAAATTATCATATAAAATAAAAGCTCAACATTAGTTGAGCTTTTTGTTATTTAGTCAATAAATATTTTGCAACAGCATGATAAGCTGGTAACGAATACGGGTCGTTCGCACTATTCGATGCAACCGGATTGGAAGCAAATCGCACAATAACCATTTCCGCTTTTGGATCAACATAAATCGCTTGACCATGAACGCCACGCGCCATAAATGCTTGATGCTCATTATTCGTTACCCACCACATATCTTTGTAGCTCCAGCCTTTTAGAAGTTTATAATTTGCCTTTTCAAAAGCTTTTTGATTTCCTCCTTTTTTGATTTCCTCAACCAATTTTTTAGGCAAAATTTGATGATTATTAAAGTAACCATTGTTTCTTATCATTTCTCCAAACATCGCTAAATCTCGAAGGTTTGCATTAAAACCACCTCCTGCAAAAGCAATTCCAGCACCATCAATCTGGTAATATCCATCAAAGTTTGTTCCCAATGGTTCCCAAAATTTTTCAGATAGAATTTGAGCCAAAGGTTTATTCAATACTTTTGTAATAATCCAACCCATCACATCAGTATTCACTGTTTTATAACCAAAAGCTTCGCCATGTTTACCATTTTTCTTGACTGTTTTTAGATAATCATAATAATTTGTAGGTCCATTATAATTAGCAGGTTTAGGAAAAGGATTTCCAGCAGCCGAAAAAGCCCACACTTCTGCATTCGGATCGCTGTAATCTTCACTATACTGTAAAGCTGTGGTCATGTCCAAAACTTGACGAATCGTAGCATCACCAAAAGCTGAGGTTTTCAATTCAGGAATATAATCACTACATTTTTTATTCTCATCTAGAATACCTTCGGCAACTAACATTCCGCCCAATGTACCCGTTAAGGTTTTACTAACCGACATCAAGGTATGAGTTCCGTTTTTGTTTAGTTCTCCAAAGTAATTCTCATAAACAATAGCGCCTTTGTGTAAAACAATAATTCCATCGGTATAATTTTTTTGCAAAGATTCTTTCCATGTCATAGTTTCTTTAGTTTCTAAAGGAGTAAAAGTCACATTATCGATAGATTGATCCAATTTAGTTGCCCAAGTATATCTGTTTTCTTGTGCCGAAGCAACATTTACAGTTGGGAAAAACTCGCGCATATGACAAACGCTGTAACGCAAAGCCGGAAAGTTAAAAAAGCTACCATCTATAGCGGACAAAATATCTTCTTTTGCAGGTGGAAACCCTTTCATCCAATTAAAATTCTTTGGATCCGATTGCTCTGCAGTCAAGAATTGTTGTCCATAATTCATTTGCGTCATCACTAAAATTAAACAAACTAATATTTTTTTCATAGTTGTACTATCTATTTGGTTGATAAATGAAGTAGAGGAGAACCTTGCTTCTCAAATTTACGAAAACCATTTTAAACTTTATTTTATTAAAAATCGGTGAATTCGAAAGAATAATAAGGTCAAATAACAAGACGAATTCACCGACAAGTTTTGAAGTATTCGATTGATTAGATCTCAACTTCTCGTTCAGAATTTGTGCAATTACTATGAACGATATAATCGATTAGTTTTCCGTTTTCAAAACACAACATTAAATCTTCTTCATAAATTGATGTATGTGTCAATTGGTTAAATTGTAATAATTTTCCTTGTGAGATTTTAATGATTCCAGAATACCAGCTCGCAAAAACTTCTTCTCTTCTCGGAAACAAATAATTCAATTCAACTTCATCCAAACCATCCAAATATCCTCTGAAATTAATCAAAAACAATTCGTCATTTCTCAATTCCCATTTCCCATAATATCCTCTCCAGCATGTTGGCGAAGGTGGAGTAAAATAAGGTGGATGATTTAATTCTCTAAAATAATGATGTAATGGTTGTTCGGCTATAATATATTGTTGGTTGTCGATTAATAAAATTTCTCCTATTTGCGCGATCATTTTTTCTTATGGTTTATTCAAATGTAAAATAGCCATTCGAATAAATGAAAAATCAATAGTGCTAATTTATCAAAATAATAAAAATTGACCGACTAAAATAAATAGTTGAAAATTATTTTGTCTTTAAATGATAAATTCGTATTTATTATTTATTTAAGAGTTATTCTTTCACCTTGTTGAGGGAAAATATAATTGATGTTATATGGATTATCTTTTAACAATTCGTCTTTAATTTTTTGCTCATAATCATCTTTTGGCTTGATATGAGTAACGATAATTGTTAAACCTTTCAACCTACTTTTTCCAACTTCTTTCGCTAATTCGCCTAATTCTTCGTTCATTAATTTTGGGGTTAAATGACCAAATAATAATTTTTCGGGTTGAGAATTCGGAAAAGAAACTTCTAACATCATTGTTTTTAATTTTCCTGATTTAATTTTAGGTGAAATTGCTTTCCAAATAGTTGATAAGTTTTGAGTTTTTTCGATACGATCAGCTCCTGTATCACCAAAATATAAGACTGCATTTGAACCATTTTCGACTAATATTGCTGAACTTTTTAAAGGGTTTACATGACTCAATTCGTAAATAGTTCCTGTGAAATTAGTACCTTCTATTGTGAAAGGTATTCCTATTTCTGCGTATTTGTAGTAATATTTATTCAAAATTGGCGATTCACCTTCATTGGCAAAATTTGCCCAAGCATCATTGGTAAAATATTTATTTTTTAAAACTGAAATTGTTTCAGAAATACCATAAATAGGCTTGTTAGAATCTTCTGGAGAATTAATAATCATCCCAGAAAGATGATCCAAATGTCCATGTGAAATAAAATATCCTTTGATATAGTTTTTCAGAATTTTATTGTTTTGTTCTTCAAAAGTACCTTTCTCTATTGCTTTATTGATTCCAGAAAGAATTGTTCCTGCATCCAATGCTAAATAGCTGTTTGTTGTTTCTTCACCAATCAAATAAGATGAAAGATTGCTTTCATTGCTACCTCCATAAACACCAAGTGGAACAATCTGAATATTTTGTGCTGATGCAATCATCGAAATTCCGAATCCAATACTTAATAGATATTTTTTCATAAAAAGAATTTTAACAAAAATACAACTGAAAAGTATTATTAAACTAAAATATCCCCATAGTTTCTAAAAACTTTAGTATTTTCACATTTCTTTAAAAATTAACGCATAAAAATTAGTTAGAATGAAATCGAAATTATCTACTAAAATATTGAAAAATTATGCGACTCAACTGATGATGAAAAAAGCAATGTATGCAGCTGCAATTGCTTTATTGGCAACGAATGTTGATGCGCAAAAGAAACCTCTTGATTTGACTGTTTTTGATGAATGGCAATCAATCGGAATGAAAGAATTATCAAATAATGGTTCGTGGGTTGCTTATCAAGTATATGCACAAGAAAGCGATAATACATTGAACTTTTTTGGTTTGAAAACAGATAAAAATCTAAGTTTTCATCGTGGTGAACAAAGTGTTTTTACAGCAGATTCTAAATTTGCCGTTTTTAAAATTCGACCTTTTTACAAAGATTTGAAATTGGTTCGAATCAAAAAGAAAAAGGAACATGAAATTGCTAAAGATTCAATCGGAATATTAAATCTTGCAACAAATCAAGTCGAGAAATTACCAAATATAAAATCATTCAAAACACCGAAAAAAGGAGGTTCTCTTTTAGCTTATTTATTAGAAAAAGAAGAAACGAAGAATGATAAAAAAGACAAGTCAGATTCTACAAAAACGAAGGATAAAGTTGCAAAATCAGCTGGAAAAGATAAGAAAGATACGCCGTTAGAATTGGTGTTGAGAAATTTGATTTCAGGTCAGAGAAAATCATTCAAAAATGTGATGAATTATGAGTTTAGCGAGAATGGTAAGCAATTAATTTTTTCGACTAAACAAGAGAAAAAAGATAGTTTAGATAAAACTAAATATGGTGTTTTCTTAGTGAATACAGCAACGTTTGTTCAAAAACAATTGGTAGATACAATTGGTGATTTTAAACAATTTGCGTTTGATGAATTAGCAAATAAAGTCGCTTTTGTTGGAACTTCTGACGAAGAGAAAAAGGAAAATAAAACATATTATTTATATTATTCTACAACAAATAATCCGCAACAAATCAGGAAATCTGAATTGTTAGGATTGAAAAAAGATTGGCAAGTTTCAGAAAATCGTCAACCAAAATTTAGCAAAGATGGAAATTCTTTGTTCATTGGTTTGATGCCGAAATTAGCAGAAAAAGACACAACTTTGATTGCTGATGATCATGCAAAAGTGGATGTTTGGAGTTACAAAGACGATTTTATTCAACCACAACAATTGAAGAATCTTGAGCGAGAGAAAAAACGTTCGTACCTATCTGTGATTGATTTATCGAATCCTGTAAAAGTGACACAATTAGCGGATTTGGATATGAATCAAGTCGAGATTTTGAACGAAGGAAATTCAAATTTTGCTTTAGGAACTTCTGATAATGCCTATCGATTAAGCTTGAATTGGGATGTAACAGGTCGTAAAGATTATTATATCATTAATACGAAAACGGGAGAGCGTGAATTATTTGCAAAAGCTTTGGCTGGAAAAGTGGAAATGTCGCCGAATGGAAAATTTGCTGTTTTTTATAATGCCGAAAATGGATTATGGTCGAGCTATAATATCGAAACAAAGGAAACAAAAGTTCTGAATAAAAAGCTGAAAGTGAAATTTTATGACGAAGAAAATGATTCACCAACTTTAGCGCAAGAATATGGAGTTGCCTATTTTACTGATAATGACGAAACGGTTTTAATCAAAGATCGATATGATATTTGGGAGTTTGATTTGGTTGGAAAACGTCGTCCAGAAAATATGACAAATGGTTTCGGTCGTAAACATAATATTACGTTTGGTATCAATCAATTAAATGATGATATTAAAACAATTAATCGAGATAATTTAGTTTATTTAGGTGCTTTTAATAATCAGAATAAACAATCAGGGGTTTATCAAACAATCATTTCGAAAGCAAAAAATCCTGAAGAAGTTGTCATGTCGAATACTTGGGGAACGCAAAAAATGAAGAAAGCGTTGAATGCCAACGAATTTATTTATACAAAAGAATCGTTCCGAAATTCGCCTGATGTTTATGTTTCAACAAATTTTAAAGATGAGAAAAAGATATCTGCAATCAATCCGCAACAAAAAGATTATTTATGGGGGAATGGTGAGTTGGTAACGTGGAAAACGTATTCAGGTAAAGATGCAACAGGAGTTGTGTATAAACCAGAGAATTTTGATCCAAATAAAAAATATCCGATGATTGTTTACTTCTACGAAAAACTTTCGGATAATTTGAATCGTTATCAAGCGCCTGCGCCAACGCCTTCTCGTATTAATCACACATATTTTGTAAGTAACGATTACATTGTGTTTACACCAGATATTTCATATACAATTGGTCATCCTGGTAAATCTGCCGAAGATTATATCAATTCTGGAGTAGAAGCGTTGAAGAAAAATACGTGGGTAAATGGAAGTAAAATCGCTATACAAGGACAAAGTTGGGGAGGTTACCAAGTTGCACATTTGATCACTGCAACCAATATGTATGCTGCTGCTTGGACGGGTGCGCCTGTTGTTAATATGACTTCTGCTTATGGTGGAATTCGTTGGGGGACGGGTATGAGTCGTCAATTTCAGTACGAACAAACGCAAAGTAGAATCGGTAAAACCTTGTGGGAAGCGCCGGAATTATATATCGAAAATTCGCCTTTGTTTAATATGCCAAAAGTTACGACGCCAGTTGTAATCATGCATAACGACGAAGACGGTGCTGTTCCTTGGTATCAAGGAATTGAAATGTTTATGGCATTGCGTCGTTTACAAAAACCAGTTTGGATGTTAAATTATAACGGAGATGATCATAACTTGATAAAACGTGCGAATAAAAATGATATTCAACAACGTCAAGTTCAATTTTTTGATCATTATCTGAAAGATAAACCTGCTCCGAAATGGATGACAGAAGGTGTTTCTGCAATTAATAAAGGTATTGATTGGGGATTTGATCTAGAGAAATAATTATAGTAAATATTTAAAAGCGACCAATTTGGTCGCTTTTTTTGTCAAAAGAATTTCTTACAACACAATTATATTGTTAAATTTACATTTCATGTATAATTAACTTCTTGAAAAAGTTTTAATTTAGAGGGATAATTGCACTGAATATGAATACTAATAATCGACAAATTGTTTATATCCATGGACTAAATAGTTCGGCAAATTCAACCAAATTCAAAACTATTCTAAAAAATTATCCTTCAGCTATTTGTATTGAATGGAAAACGGAGGACAATATTGCAACTATTTTATTTGAAGCTTACGAACATTTAAAAGGTTTGGTAAATGATTTGGCAATTATAGGAAGTTCTACTGGAGGGAATTTTGGTTGGCAATTGCAACAAAAATTAAAGGAAAATGGAAAATCGAGTGAATTAATTTTGTTAAATCCTTTGGTTGATGTGTCGATGAAAGTCGAAAATAATTTTCCAGAAAATCTTTCGCAATATTTAGTGGATATGAATCGTTTCGAAAATACAACGGTTTTTCTTTCTGTACATGACGAAGTTTTGGATTTTGAAAAACTAAAAACTTTCTTTGAAATTCAACAAAATATCTTTCCACAACAAATCGAAATCATAGAAATTGATGACAATCATCGAATACGTAACTTCGAGTCATTGTTAACGTTAATTTAATTTACGCATTACAATTATTTAATTTTATTAACTGCATTTTTGCACACGAATCAAGAAATAAATAAATAAACATGAGGCAATTTTTAATATTAATACTTATTGTATTTTCAATCAGTTCGTATGCGCAAGTAAAAGATTCTACAGAATCTAAAAAGAAAACTGTACAGGATTTTAAGAATATGATGTCGCCTTATTACAGCTATGGTAACGGATTGGGAATTACTTCTCCAGATAGTCTTTATCAGGTCAATATTAGATTTCGTATGCAAAATCGCATTAGTTATAATCATAATGATGGAGAAGAAGATAATATTGATGGACAAATTCGTCGTTTAAGATTGCGTTTTGATGGATATATCGGAGATCCAAAATTTGGTTATTCGATGCAATTATCTTTTGCAGCAGGTGATGTAGGAAAAGCAGAAGAGGGTAAGAATACAAATATTATTCGTGATGCGATGATTTTCTATTACCCAAATAAACATTGGAGTTTAGGATTTGGTCAAACAAAACTTCCAGGAAATAGACAACGTGTTAATTCTTCTGGAGCATTACAATTAACGGATCGATCTATCAATAATGCAGATTTTAATATCGATCGCGATTTTGGATTTCAAGTCTTATACAATAAAAGAAATCAAGAAAAATTCTCTTATATTTTGAGAGGAGCTATTTCTACTGGTGAAGGGCGAAATTGGACAAGTTTTAAGGATACTGGTTTAGCTTATACAGGAAAAGTTGAGTTGTTTCCACTTGGAGAATTTACAAAAGGTGGAAGTAATTATGAAGGTGATTTAGTTCACGAACAAACACCAAAATTGATGATTTCGGGAGCTTATAGTTACAATGATAGAGCACATAGAACAGCAGGAATGTTAGGAGATGATATTGTAGGTGGAGGAACAGCTAATATAAAATCATTGTTTTTGGATGTGATGTTAAAATATCGTGGATGGAATTTGATGTATTCTTATATGAATCGTAATTCTGATAATGTGTTATTTTATAACCCTACAGATATTTCTGATTTTAATTATATCTATAATGGAGAAGGAATGGATTTTCAAGGTTCATACACATTCCCGAAACACTGGGAGGTGATAGGACGTTATTCAACTCAAACAGTAGATAAAGAAATTTTTGAGTTTACACCGAATACAAATCAATACACATTAGGTTTGACAAAATATATTTGGGAACATGCTTTCAAATTACAAGCAGAATTTACGTATGAACAACAAAAATTCTATAATTTAGAAAAGAAAAACAACTGGTACGCGCGTTTTCAGATAGAAATTGGGATTTAAGATATCTTATTGTAAATTAAATATTTTAGAATAAAATAAAGGTTTGATATTTGATAATATTTAATAAATTTGCAGTCAAATATCAACCTATGCAATCCAATAAAAAAAGAAAAAGTTTAAACCGAAATGTAGAGTTCGGAACTAAAAAAGTGCAATTTAAAGATGTAATTATTGTCGCAATATTAATCTTCGTAATTGTTTTAGCAATTTTGAAATTTATAAATTAATTATAAAACAAAAAACCACTTCAATTGAAGTGGTTTTTTGTTTTATTTCTTTTTGATGGAAACTAATTTTGAATCTTCTTTGCAAATTTCTAATACAAAATCATAATCCTTTGTATTGTCTTTGCTTTTATAGTTTGCCAAATATTCTCTACAAGGAACTTGATCTTTTTTCGAGTGATCAAAATCAACTTTACTTCTTTTGAATAATTCTTTTTTCAAGAATGTCGAATCTAAATTTTCTGCTTTTAAAAATGCTTGAGCTTCTGGTGAAATAGCTAATCTTTTTGAAAAAGCTTCATCCAAAACTCTTGCATTTGGAAAGTAATTACATGAGAAAGCACGAGGTCCAAACGCCATAGCGACGAAAACTAACCCAATTCCAACTCCCATCAAATACTTCATAAATCTTTGCGTAAACGTCATATGATCAATAAATTAATGTCGTGAAATGGTAAATCAAACCAATCACATAAGTTCTTTTTTACAATTCTTCCTTTGTACAAATATACGCCATTTCTTATAGTTTTATCCGATTGTACTACATTCGAAAAACCAGATTCTTCAGAAATTTGGAATAAATACGACAAGAAATAATTGCTCAATGCTTTGGTAGAGGTGCGTGCGACGCGAGAAGTGATGTTAGAAACTGCATAATGAATTATATCATTCTTAATAATGATCGGATGATCGTGAGTTGTTAATTCAGATGTTTCGAAACATCCACCTTGATCAATGCTCACATCAATAATTACAGCGCCAGCTTTCATATTTTGTACCATCATCTCAGTTACAACACAAGGTGTACGCGTTTCTCCGCGAAGTGCACCGATTGCTAAATCGCAACGTCGCAAAGCTTTTCCTAATTCTTTTGGATCTAATGTAGAAGTAGAAACTCGTTGTCCTATATTTTGTTGTAATCGTCTTAATCTCGTTAATGAATTATCAAAAACACGAACCGAAGCACCTAAACCTAAAGCTGTTCTTGTCGCATTTTCTGCAACCGTTCCAGCTCCAAGAATCACAACTTCTGTTGGTCGAACACCTGTTACGCCACCCATCAAAATTCCGTTTCCTCCGTTTGTAGAAGACATCAATTCACTTGCGACCAAAATTGCTGTTGTTCCAGCAATTTCACTTAATAAACGAACAACTGGTAAATGATTTTGTTCATCACGAATAAATTCAAATCCAACCGCATTCACACGTTTTGTAATTAATTTCTGAAAATATTCGCGTCTTAAAGTATTTGTAGGGACAGATGAAATAATCAAAGCATTTGGTTTTACCCAATCAATTTCATCTAAAGTAAGTGGACCAACTTTTAGAATAATAGGTTTCTCGAAAACAGCTTGCGTATTGTAAGAAATTTGCGCACCAGCTTCCGAATATTCTTTATCTGAATAATTTGCACTTTCTCCTGCTCCGGTTTCTATCGTAACTTGATGTCCATTATTGACTAAAATTTCGACTGCATCAGGAGAAAGACAAATTCTTTTTTCTTGATTATTTGTTTCTTTTGGAATTCCAATATCAAAGCGTTCTTTCTTATGAGGAATCTCTAAACGCTCGGGTTGAGGAATAAGATCTTCCTGAGAAAAAGGCGTGAAAATATTTTTTCCGTCCATATACTATTAACTAAAATTTAAATGACGAACGCCATCTACATTTTTCAATGTAATTGTGTGGTGCTCATCTGGTATAAAGTTAGCAATTTTATTTGGCCATTCCATTAAACAATATTGATTAGAATATAAATATTCTTCAATCCCAAAATCTAAGGCTTCATCTTCATGATTTAGACGATAAAAATCGAAATGATAAACTTTTCCTTTATCTGTTTCATATTCATTTACAATCGAAAAAGTTGGGCTCGAAACTTCATCATTTGTTCCCAAAGCTTTTACAAACTCTTTGATAAAAGTTGTTTTTCCAGCTCCCATTTCTCCTTCGAAAGTGATTAATTTATGCTGAAGTTGATCGATTATTTTTTGAACAACTTCAGGTAATTCGTCTAAATTATTGATGATAAATTCCATTTAATTTTTTGGTGTTAAAACAACCATTGGGATAATTATTTCCTCCAACGAAATTCCACCGTGTTGGTAAGTGTTTTTGTAATAATTAACGAAATGATTGTAATTTTTTGGATACGTTAAAAATAAATTTTCTTTTGCAAAGATATACTTTGACGTAACATTAACCTTAGGTAAAAGGAATTTTTCTGGTTGCTCAACCGCCAAAACATCTTTCGGATCGTATTGCAATTGTTTCCCTAATTTATAACGCAAATTTGTACTAGCTTCTTTGTCGCCAATCACCTTCGTAGGCTCTTTTACGTAAATTGTTCCATGATCGGTTGTTACAATAATTTTCATTTTTTCTTGCGCCGCTTTTTTCACAATTTCCATTAAATATGAATTCTCAAACCAATGTTTTGTGATCGAACGATACGTTTTATCATCACGAATAATTTCTCCAACAATTTTGTTGTCTGTTTTCGCATGCGAAAGAATATCGATAAAGTTGTAGACAATTACATTTAGATTATTCTTTTTGTAATTATTAAAATCATCTGCAATTTTTTTCTCGAAATCAGAATTTAAAATTTTAAAATAATTATACGATAAATCGCCAAAACCAAGACGTTTTAATTGTTCTCCTAACAATTCTTTTTCGTACATATTTTTATTTCCTTCATCGGTATCATTCAACCAATATTCAGGATATTTTTTCTCAATTTCCAACGGCATTAAACCCGAAAAGAACGCATTTCTAGCATATTGCGTTGCCGAAGGTAAAATACTATAATATAAATTTTCGGCTTCTGAATTATAATAACGATTGAAAATTGGCTCAATAACTTTCCATTGATCGTAGCGTAAATTATCCACCATAATCAATAAAACATTTTTATCTTTTCCAAGATGAGGTCGAACCAATTGATTGAAAATTGTATGTGATAAAACGGGACGATCTTCGTCGTCGTGCAACCAATCTTCGTAATTACGTTCTATAAATTTGAAGAAAGCTGCATTTGCTTCACTTTTCTGATTTTCGATGATTTGAGAAAGTGCTGTATCTTCGATATTTTCAAGTTCAAGTTCCCAAAAAACTAATTTTTTATAAATCTCTTGCCAATCTTCAAAATCGCGTGCATTCATCATATCCATTGTGATATTTCTGAATTCCTGTTGATAATTAATCACTGTTTTTTCAGAAATAATTTTCGATGCGTCCAAAATCTTTTTCAAACTCAATAAAATCTGATTTGGATTAACCGGTTTAATTAAATAATCTGCTATATGTGAGCCAATTGCATCTTCCATGATATGTTCTTCCTCACTTTTTGTGACCATAATAACAGGAAGATTTGGACGCAATCCTTTAATTTTTGGTAAAGCTTCCAATCCGCTCAAACCGGGCATATTTTCGTCGATTAAAACCGCTGCAAAGCTCTCTTTTTCTATTTCTTCTAATGCATCAGTCGCATTATTTATCATTGTTGTATCGTATCCTTTCTTCTCTAAAAAAAGCTGGTGTGGTTTCAATAAATCGATTTCATCATCAATCCATAAAATTTTTATAGCCATTTGTTATATTTTTATTTTTTATATTGATTTCTACTTTTAGAATTATTCCAAATATAGCGATTACGGAAATGTTAAAATCAAAATTGTATGTTAAACAAAATTGTAGTTTTCCCAAAATTTGCGATGATTATTTAGCATAAATAATTCCAAAAATGATTTTTATCTAAAATATTTTATAAAAACCATTCTTAATCAAAAAAGTAACGTTCTGAATGAGTAAAAATTCTTATCTTTGCCGACAAAACAGTACGTTTGAATCCATTAAACAATAATAAGTTGAAGATAGTAAATGATCCAGTTCATGGATTTATTACGATTCCAAACGAGCTTATTTATCAGATTATTCAACATCCATATTTTCAGCGACTTCGTAGAATTACGCAAACTGGATTAACAGAAATGGTTTATCCAGGAGCGAGACATTCTCGTTTTCATCACGCTTTAGGTTGTATGCATTTGATGCAAAAAGCCTTAAATATTCTCAAAAGAAAAAACGTCGACATTACTCCAGAAGAAGAAAATGGAGCTTTAATCGCGATTTTATTGCATGATTTGGGACACGGACCTTTTTCTCATTCTCTTGAACATTCTATAATTAATGGTTCGCATCACGAAGAAGTTTCGCTTCGTTTGATGGAAGAATTGAATCAAATTTTTGATAATCGATTAGCTCTAGCTATTCAAATTTTTAAAGGAAATTATCCGAAAAAGTTCTTGTCACAATTAGTTTCGAGTCAGTTGGATTGCGATCGCATGGATTATTTGAAGCGCGATAGTTTTTACACAGGAGTGGTAGAAGGAAATATCAATCCGGAACGAATTATCTCAATGATGAATGTCTCGAATGATGAGTTGGTGATAGAAGCAAAGGGAATTTCGTCGGTCGAGAAATTTTTGATGGCGCGTATGTTTATGTACATGCAAGTGTATATGCATAAGAAATCGTTTACAGCAGAGAATTTTTTGATTAGCGTTTTGAGAAGAGCGAAAGAATTGACAAAAACGGGAGAAAATCTTTTTGCAACGTTTGCTTTTAAATACTTTTTAAAAGAAAATGAAGTTGGAAGTTTATCGAAAGAAGGTTTAGAAATTTTCACACGTTTGGACGACTCGGATGTTTTATCAGCGATAAAAGAATGGCAGTTTCATGATGATTTAATTTTGAGTAAATTATCAAAAAATATCATTCAGCGTACATTACCAAAATCATATTTGATGGATACAAAATTATCCGAAGAAGAAATTTTGGTTGAAAAAAATAGAGTAGAAAATGCTTTAGGAATTGATGATGCAAGTTATTTTGTGGAACAAACAACGATAAAAATTGTTCCGTACGAAAAATCAAAAAGTCCAATAAAGGTTTTATATAAAAATGGTGAGGTAAAAGAAATTTCGAGTTCAGAAAAAAGTTTGTTAACGCAATTTTTGCAACAAGAAATTACAAAATATCATTACCATAGCGTTTAAATATCGATTTGAAGAATTTGACAAAAAAGTTAAATAACTTAAATAATCATTTTATAAATTTAAGAATAATTATTAGTTTTGCAGACTATGAAATTTAAAGCTGCAGAGATTGCGCAATTATTGCAAGGAACCGTAACAGGTGATGCAAATGTAGAGGTTTCCACATTATCGAAGATAGAGGAAGGAAAAGAAGGTTCGATTTCGTTTTTGGCTAATCCGAAATACGAGCATTTTATCTATACAACAAACGCTTCTATTGTGATTGTGAGTAAGGATTTTGTGGCAACAGATTCTATTTCGTCTACATTGATTGTGGTTGAAGATGCATATCAAGCCTTTACAAAGCTGTTGCAGTATTACAATACGATAAAAAATAATAAAGTTGGAATAGAAGAATATACGAAAGTAAATTCTACTGCGCAACTAGGAGATAATGTATATGTTGGAAGTTTTTCTTATATTGGAGCTAATGTTTCGATTGGGAATAATGTAAAAATATATCCAAATGTAACGATTGGCGATCATGCTAAGATTGGTGATAATACCGTTTTACATTCAGGCGTACAAGTGTATGAAGAGTGTGAAATTGGTCAAAATTGTATCATTCATTCTAATGTTGTGATTGGTGCTGATGGTTTCGGTTTTGCGCCAAATCCAGATGGTTCTTTCGAAAAAATTCCTCAAATAGGAAATGTTTTGATTGAAGATAATGTCGAAATTGGAGCAGGATCAACAATAGATAGAGCAACAATGGGATCTACAATTATTCGTACAGGAGTAAAATTAGATAACCAAATTCAAATTGCTCACAACGTTCAAATTGGAGAGAATACTGTTATTGCTTCGCAAAGTGGAGTAGCAGGATCTACAAAAATTGGACGTAATTGTATGATTGGAGGTCAAGTTGGTATCGCAGGTCATTTGACAATCGGAGATTTTGTACAAGTACAAGCTCAGAGTGGTATTAATGGTGATGTAGAAAGTAAAACGCAATTGTATGGTTCGCCAGCAATCGAAGCGTCAAGCTTTAGAAAATCGTATGTACATTTTAGAAAGTTTCCAGAAATTGTGAAACGAATCGATAAATTAGAAAAAGAGAACAAACAAAAGTAAAAGTTAATGTCTGATAAACAAAAAACTTTAGCGAATGAAGCCGTTCTAAAAGGTGTTGGCTTACATACAGGTAAATTTGTTACCTTAACATTTAGACCAGCCGAACCAGATACAGGATTTGTATTTGTTAGAACAGATTTAGAAGGTCAACCTCAAGTAGAAGCTGATGCACAGTATGTTGTGAGTACAGCCAGAGGAACAACTTTAGAGAAGAAAGGAGTTAAAGTACATACAACAGAGCACGTTTTGGCAGCTTTGGTAGGTATGGATATTGATAATTGTTACATTGAAATTGACAATGCGGAACCACCAATTATGGACGGTTCTTCTCGTTTTTTCGTTGAAGCAATAGAATCTGCTGGAATTGTAGAGCAAGATAAAGACAGAGAATATTATAGAATTAAAGAAATTGTAACGTATGTAGATCCAGAAACAGGATCAGAAATCACGGCGATTCCTGCAGATGAATACCAAGTTACAGCAATGGTAGATTTCGGAACGAAAGTTTTGGGAACTCAAAATGCAACTTTAACATCTATCAAAAACTTCAAACAAGATATCTCTCAAGCAAGAACATTTTGTTTCTTACATGAGTTAGAGCAATTGTTGGAAGCTGGTTTAGTAAAAGGTGGAGATTTAGACAATGCAATTGTTTATGTTGACAAAGAAATTACGCCAGAAACAAAAGAAAAATTATGTAAAGCGTTCAATAGAGATGATGTTTCTATTCGTCCGAATGGAATCTTGGATCACTTGACTTTACACTATCCAAATGAAGCTGCACGTCACAAATTATTAGATGTTGTGGGAGATTTGGCTTTAGTAGGTAAAAAATTGAAGGCTAAAATTATTGCAACAAAGCCTGGACATCATACCAATACAAATTTTGCAAAGAAATTAAGCAAACAAATTAAATTAGCGCAACGCAATAAAGTGCCAGAATTTGATTTGACAGCAGAACCAGTTTATGATATTAATGATATCATGAAGTTATTACCACATCGTCCACCATTCTTATTGATTGACAAGGTAATTTCTAAAAGTGCAACAGGTTTAATCGGCGTGAAAAATGTAACGATGAACGAGCCTTTCTTTGTTGGACATTTTCCTAAAGAACCTGTTATGCCAGGTGTATTGCAAATTGAAGCAATGGCACAATTAGGAGGGTTATTGATTTTAGGAGAATTAGAAAATCCTCAAGATTATTCAACTTATTTCATGAAAATTGAAAGTGCTAAATTTAAACGCAAAATTATTCCAGGTGATACATTGGTGTTTAAATTAGAGTTGGTTGAACCAATTAGAAGAGGAATTGTTCATATGCAAGGAATTGGATATGTAAACAATCAAATTGCTGTGGAAGCAGAAATGATGGCAGTTATTACAAAAGAATAATTAAAGAAATGGAAGTTATGAATCATCCGATGGCATATGTTCATCCAACTGCAATAATAGGTGAAAATGTTACAATCAGCCCTTTCTCTTCTGTTTACGAAGATGTAGAAATTGGTGATGGAACATGGATTGGTCCTAATGTAACAATTATGTCAGGAGCACGTATTGGAAAAAATTGTAAAATTTATCCAGGTACGGTAATTTCTGGTGAGCCTCAAGATTTGAAGTACGAAGGTGAAAAAACTTTAACATATATTGGTGACAATACAACAATTCGTGAATGCGTTACTGTAAACAAAGGAACTAATGCATTAGGTTATACTAAAATTGGTGACAATTGTTTGATTATGGCAACTGCACATATCGCGCACGATTGTGTTGTAGGAAATAATGTCGTAATCGTAAATGCGGTTGGTTTAGCAGGACATATAGAAGTTGGAGATTTCGCTTTTATTGGTGGTTATAGTGCAGTTCATCAATTTACAAAAATTGGAGAACATGCTTTTGTAGCTGGTGCGACACAAATTCGTAAAGATGTTCCTCCGTATGTTAAAGCTGCAAAAAATCCTGTTGCTTATGCGGGAGTTAATGCAATTGGATTGAGAAGAAAAGGTTTTACATCAGAAGAAATCTTCGAAATTCAAGGTATTTACAGAATTTTATATCAACAAAAAAATAACGTATCTCAGGCTGTAGAACAAATCTTAGAAAAATTCCCAGATTCACATTATCGTGAAGTGATCCTTGATTTTATCAATACAAGTGATCGTGGAATTATGAAAGGATATAGCTCGGGAGTTTAATAAAATAACAATAGAATAAATGGCGACAACTTCTGATATCAGAAAAGGTTTATGTATTATTTTTAATAATGATACGTATAAAATTATCGAATTTTTACACGTAAAACCAGGTAAAGGACCTGCTTTCGTTCGTACAAAATTAAAATCATTAACTAACGGAAAAGTATTAGACAATACATTCTCTGCTGGTCATAAAATTGAAGAAGTTCGTGTAGAAACACGTAACTACCAATATTTATATGAAGATGATAATGGTTTCCACTTCATGAATAATGATGATTTCTCTCAAGTTTATTTAAACAAAGATTTGATTGATAATTCACAATTTATGAAAGCTGGTGACGAAGTAAAAATCTTGTTCCGTGCTTCTGATGAAACAGCTTTAGCAGCTGAGTTACCAACTACAGTTGTAATGGAAATTACATACACAGAGCCAGGTCTTAAAGGTGATACAGCTACAAATGCTACAAAACCTGCAACGACAGAAACTGGTGCTGAAATCCGTGTTCCTTTATTCATCAACGAAGGTGATAAAGTAAAAATCAACACAGAAGATGGTTCTTATGTAGAACGTATTAAAGAATAATTATTCTGAAATATAGATAAAAAAAGCGACCTTTTGGTCGCTTTTTTTATTACAATTTTATTGTAACTTTTTCGCTAGAGCATGTCGTTTCTTTATCTATTTTCTTGACAAAAATTGTAGAACCTAAGAATTCATTTTTGATTGTGATAGATGATGAATCACTCCCTTTATAAACCGTTTTATTCTCTTTTGGATCGAAATTATAGATTCTATTTCCATCTTCATCCAACCATTCGAATTTATATTTCTTATCGTCAGTATTTTTTAAAGTAAGTATAATCGTTCCGTCTTTTTTATTCTGTTTGATACTAACTTTTTCAGAAAAATTAATTTTTTCTAAAACAGTAATTTGAATTGCTTTTCGTTCAGATTTTTTGTTGTTCCAATTACTTTCAACATAATAAGTCTTATTCTCAGTAATAGTTGGACTAATAATATTGCTTCCTTTTACAAATGGTTGAGTAGAATTTAGCTCATCATACCAAAAATATTCAACTTTTGCTTCTGGATTTTTCACCGTTAGTGCCTGATGTTCATTGTAACAACTTTCTTGTTTTTCACCCCATGTCAAAACTGGTGGAGTTAAACTCTCATTATTAGGTTTTGTAATTTCCCATTGCGTTGTGTACATATGATTCGCATGATTTTCTTTTCTTACTAATTGCGTTGTATCCGTCACTTCAGCTCTTAAAATATTTTTTTCTAAGTTGAATTGACCTTTGTTTAGATGAATAGAATCTAAATTTTCTGCAATCAATTTATTATTCAAAATCCATTTTACTTTCAGGGTATTTGGAACTGGTTTTACTAAATTAAGAGTAAAAGCATTCATGTTTTCTGTGTTAACAGGAGTATCAACAGCGGGTTTTGTAGAAATAATTGGATTTGTTTTTTGATGAATTACTTCAATAAATTCTTCTTGACAAACATTACAAAAAGGCGCGATTAAATATTGCATTTTACAGAATTCGTGCGGACGAAACCATTGTGCTCTTGCATCTTTTTCGCCATATGCATAAATTCCAATTCCATTTGTCCCAATCCAATTTTTCCAAGGAACATCTTGTATATTCTGTGTTTTATTTGGACCAGGAACCGTATACAACGGACCAGACCAATATTCGTCTGATAATTTTGCAAACGAATGTCCAATTTCGTGAACAGCGATATCATTACTTTTAAAATTAACTGTTGTCGTCGCAAATTCTCCTCCAGAACCACCATAAAAAGGAGAATTAACAAGAATTACAACTTGACTATAATTGGGAATATTATCTTTCAGAACTTGTAATACCTTTTCATTTTTCGTTGGAACAACTAAACGATGAATTCCAGAAATATCAAAACTACTTCCGAAAATTGTATTTGGATTAGTTTTCGGAACTTCATATTTCTTTACAAATTTATTATAACGTTCAGGTAACTGATCCCAATCTACTTTTTCTGTGGGACATTCTTTGGTAGAATATGGGTGAATTGCACCAGATTCCTCAGAAATACTATTTATAACAAATACATTAAAATAATTGATATATTGACTTAATGGTTCCGTTTTGAAAAAATAGTCTGTAAATCGTTTTGCATCTTCTTTATAATATTTTAATTCGTCTTTTGTATAACCATCTGCTAAAACAACAAGGTTGATAATGTTTTTATCACTTCCCTGATATTGTAAGGTATCAATTTCGAATTTTTGTGCTGATAGAGTTGAAACTGTAAATAGAGTGGTGGCTAGAAAAAATAATCTTGTTCTCATAGTTGTATTTTGAAAAAATAATACGCAATATAGTAAGATAGATTTTTTTAATGAAATTTTGATTTTAAATATTTATTATCGGATAGGAGTTCTTAAATCATTATAAAACTGAAGAATATATTGTATTTTTAACACAAGAAATAATCTTGAACCAACTATGAAAATCAAAACCAAAAAGTTTCTGAAAAAATCTTTTTATACTTTACTTATTTTAGGAATTGGAAGTCTTTTGTTCACAGCTTTTGCAAATTATAAAATAGAAAACTCAACGGAAGAATTTGTCACAGATAAATTAGAGATTTTACCTAAAACCAAAGTTGCGATTGTATTGGGAACAGCGCCAAATTTGGTGAGTGGTTATCAAAATTATTACTTTACGTATCGTATAGAAGCTGCAACAGAATTGTATCAATCAGGAAAAGTAACGTACTTTATTTTGAGTGGAGATCATGGTCGAAAAACCTACAACGAACCTGAAGCAATGAAACAAGCCTTAATAAAAAATGGAGTTCCAGAAAATGTGATTTATTTGGATTATGCAGGTTTTAGAACATTAGATTCTATGATTCGTGCAAAGGAAATTTTTAGTCAGAATGAATTTATTGTAGTTTCCCAAGAGTTTCACAATCAACGAGCAGTTTATATTGCACGTCAAAACGGAATTAATGCGTATGGTTACAGTGCAAAAGATGTCAATAAACATGCTGGATTAAAAACAAATATCCGCGAGTATTTTGCTCGAACGAAAGTTTTTATTGATAGCTTTTTTGGTGTTCAACCAAAGTTTTTAGGAGAGAAAATTGAGATAATTTAATTTTTATTCAATGAATAAAGATATAAAGCAAATAATGAGTAAAATGCTTCTAATTCAATCTTCTGATTGCATTTTTATTTATGGTAAACACAATTTTAAAATAAATAATGAATTAGATTTTACTTTTGATTTTGAAGAATTAGTAGAGTTAAATATTGTAGAAAATAATATTGAGAAGAATCTTTTTACTTCCATCATTAGTCATTGTAAAGGAATTATTAAAAATAATTTTATTGTTGATTTGACTAGTTACAGAAACGCTGAGAATTTATATGTGTATTTAAAGGAAACATCCGAGTATTATGTTATCATTTCAATCGGAGAATACCAACCTAGTTTATATAGAATTTATATAGAAGGTGTCTTTTTGAAAATGTTTTAGGAAAATTATTTGAATTAAAAAGAGAAACCAAACTAATGATTTCTCTTTAATATTTTTTACTTCAAACTACTAAAATATCCTCTCAAAATAGCATCGTTAGCAGAATTTCGTGTATCAATTTCTAAAATCTTCGGGCGATTACTTTCTGCATAAAAATCTTCAAAAGTATTTTCTAAATCAGTTAAATTTGAAACAACTTGGTATTCAAAACCATACATTTTAGCTAAATGTTCGGCAGTGAAATGATGTTTTGTTTCAAAATAATCTTCAACAACATCTGTTTCAGATGGGCCAGGAATAAATTTGAAAATATTTCCTCCGCCATTATTGATCAAAATAATTCTGAAATTATTCGGCATGTTTACATTCCATAACGCATTCGAATCATAGAAAAACGAAATATCTCCCGTAATCATCACCGTATTTTGACCAAAAGCGATGCAAGCCCCAATCGCTGTAGATGTAGAGCCATCAATTCCACTTGTTCCGCGGTTACAAAAAACAGGATTCGAATTGTTGTGATCATACAATAATCCGTAACGAATAATGGTTGAATTTCCGTACTGAATTTGCCAATTTTCAGGATAATTTCTAATAATGGAATCAAATGCTTTCAAATCACAAAATGGAATCATATTGATGTAATTTTTGTGTTTGATATTATTCGCTTCTCGTATCGAATTCCATGTGTTGTAATATTCTGATTCTTTTGGATTAACAAACGGAACAAATTGTTCTAGAAACAATTCAGGTTTCGTCTCAATTTTATCTGTTAATGCTTGGAAAGTGTCTGGTTGCCAATATTCATCTAAATGCCAATGTTGCGTTGGCTTTTGATCACGTAAGAATTTTTTAATCTTTTTGGAAACGACATTTTGCCCAATTGTCAATAAAATATCAGGTTTCAACGCTTCTAATTCTTCTTCCGAATAAGGGAAAATAACTTGATCTATTTTATTGAAAAATCGTTCATCATGAATATTTGATGTTACTTCTGTTAACACAACAACCGAATCATCTTGCGCCAATTGTTTTACAAAATGATCAAATTTGGCATCAGGATGATGTAATCCGACCAAAATCATTTTACGCGTCGAAGCATTCCAACGTTTCATCAAATCAATTACATCAATTTCTGGATAATCTTTTGCAGGAATTGTAATTGTATCAATTTCAATATCTGGTGTTGTTACAGATTCGTACAAAGGCTCAGAAAAAGGCATATTGATATGAATTGGCGCAGATTTGTGCATACAATCAATCAACGCATATTTCGTCAACAACATATTTCGCGTTAAATCATCCGTTTCTTCACTTTCGGAAAGTTGTACATTATGAACTGAATGTTTCTCAAAAATATCTTTTTGGCGAATGGTTTGTCCATCAAAATTATCAACCAAATGCTCGGGACGATCTGCAGAAAGCACGATTACAGGAACATTTTGAAAAAAAGCTTCCGTAATTGCTGGGTAATAATTTGCCGTTGCCGAACCAGAAGTACAACAAACAACAACAGGTTTCTGAATTTGCTGTGCCATTCCCAAAGCGACAAATCCTGCCGAACGTTCGTCGATTACACTATAAGTTTTGAAACGTTTGTCATTCGCAAATTGCATTGTTAATGCTCCGTTTCGAGATCCTGGCGATAATACGATATGATCAATTCCGAAAGCCAAAAAAGTTTCAGCAATCAATTGAACATTTAATTTATTTGATATTTTTCTCAACGTAGTTGTCTTAAATTATAAAAGGTTTTGATTAGCAAATTTACTAAACAAAACCTTTCAAAAAGTATGATATTTTTAAGAATTAAGTATGTAAACCTCCGTCTACACTCAAAACTTGTCCTGTTACATAACTTGATAAATCTGACGCTAAGAATAAACATGCATTTGCAACGTCTTCTGGTTGTCCTCCACGTTTTAATGGAATTCCATTACGCCATTCTTCAACAACTTTTTGGTCTAAAACTTCTGTCATTTCAGTTTCGATGAAACCTGGTGCAATTGCATTACAACGAATATTACGAGAACCTAATTCTAATGCAACAGATTTAGAGAAACCAATTAAACCAGCTTTAGATGCTGCATAATTTGCTTGCCCAGCATTTCCTTTGATTCCAACAATAGAAGACATGTTCACGATAGATCCAGAACGTTGTTTCATCATTGGTTTGATCACTGCTTTTGTTAAGTTGAAAGCCGAATTTAAGTTTGTTTGAATTACTTTTTCGAAATCTTCTGCAGACATTCTCATCAACAAATTATCTTTTGTAATTCCAGCATTATTAATTACAATATCAACTTGACCAAACTCAGCAATTACATCTTCCACTAATTTTTGAGCAGCTTCGTAATCAGAAGCATCAGATTGATATCCTTTTACTTTACCGAATTGTCCCAATTCTTCTTCCAAAGCTTTTGCTTTTTCTACAGAAGAAGCATAAGTAAAGGCAACGTTAGCGCCATTTTTCACAAAAACTTCAGCAATACTTTTTCCAATACCGCGAGTTGCGCCTGTAACGATTGCTGTTTTACCTTGCAATAAATTCATGTTTATAGGTATTATATATTGCTTCAAAAATACGATTTTTTGTGAGAGTTAAAAATGTAAAAAAATACTTTATCAATTTTATTTAACATTTTATGGTATTATAATTGAAAATATTGATTGTTATAACCAAATTAAAAATATAAAAACATGAAGAATCTATTGAAATTTTTAGCGGTAACATTTTTTGCCTTATTTGTATTTACGGCTTGTAGCGATGATGATGATCCAGCAAACAATGATTTCTTTGCAGGAACTTATAAAGGAAAAATAAGTTATGTTGATGGAAATAATACTCTTTCTGCTGATAATGGAAGTGTATTTGTAACTAAAATTGCAAGTGGAACAAAGTATAATTTTGCTTTTTCTGATAAAATTCCAGATTTGAACGGAGTTGAGTTCGAGAAAAAAGGAGACAATACTTTAGTAAGTGTTGGGGCAACAGAATTATCTTACATTAGAATTGATAATTCAAAATTAACTATTCTTTATACAAAAGATGGTAAAACTTGGACTGCGAATGCAACAAGATAATTTTTAGGAATAATAATAAAAGACGTTCAGTTGTGAGCGTCTTTTTTTTGTACAATATTTTGAGTTGAAAATAGTTAAATATAAAATGATGTTTTATGAGAACGATTGTATGTTTTGCTTCTTTATTAATGCTGATATTTTCTTGTAATAATGAAGATGATGGTCTGAATACTATTTATAAAGAAAAATATGAAAGACGATTTATAATTTTTCAAGATTCTTTAGGAGGAATTGTTCAAGATAGTGTAGTAGTGCAAGTTTCTCAATCTAAGAATTTATATAAATTTGATTTTATCACATCTCAAAAAATTGATCCGATAGAAAATATTCAAATGGAAATGACAGGAAGCAATTCGTTACGAAATGTGGGATGGACACCGACAAAACTGATTATGCTTTCTAGAGATAGTATCAATATTTCTTACAAAGATGGAAAACGATATTGGTTAGTCAATTCGATTAGTGAAAATTAATCATAAAAAAATCCACTCAATATTGAGTGGATTTTTTAGTATGATTTAAAATTTCAGATTATGATCCGAAAGCTGTTTTAATTTGATCTACGAAGTCTAATTTTTCCCAAGTGAATAATTCAACTTCAACTTCAACAACATCCTGTCCATTAGCAGATTCAAAGCGTTTTGAAACTATTTTTGGTTCTCTACCTAAGTGTCCGTAAGATGCAGTTTCTTTGTAAATTGGGTTTCTTAATTTTAATCTTTGTTCGATAGCGAAAGGCTTCATATCAAAGATTTCAGAAACTTTTGTAGAAATTTCTCCTTCAGTTAACTCAACTTTTTGAGTTCCGAAAGTATTTACTAATAAAGAAACTGGAGCAGCAACACCAATTGCATAAGAAACTTGTACTAAAACTTCGTCAGCAACACCAGCTGCAACCAAGTTTTTAGCAATATGACGCGCAGCATAAGCAGCAGAACGGTCAACTTTTGATGGATCTTTTCCTGAGAAAGCACCACCACCGTGAGCACCTTTACCACCATAAGTATCTACAATAATTTTACGACCAGTCAAACCTGTATCTCCGTGAGGTCCTCCAATAACGAATTTCCCTGTAGGATTGATATGATAAGTAATACTATCTGTAAATAAATCGCGTAAATGAACAGGTAATTGCGCTTTTACACGTGGAATTAAAATACTTACTAAGTCATTTGTAATTTTATCTCTCATTGCTTCTTCGTTTGCGAAGTCATCATGTTGAGTAGAAATTACAATAGTATCGATACGAACAGGTTTGTTGTCATTATCATATTCAATTGTTACTTGAGATTTAGCATCAGGACGTAAATATGGTAACAAATCTTTTTCGTATTTACGGATATGCGCTAATTCTTTCAATAATCTGTGCGATAAATCTAACGCCAAAGGCATATAGTTTTCAGTTTCGCTTGTAGCATAACCAAACATCATTCCTTGGTCACCAGCACCTTGCTCTTCGTCAGATTGTCTGTCTACACCTTGGTTAATATCTGGAGATTGTTCGTGAATTGCAGATAAAATTCCACAAGAATTTGCATCGAACATATATTCACTTTTCGTGTAACCAATTTCAGCAATTGTTTCTCTTGCTACACGTTGTAAATCAATGTAAGAATTAGATTTTACTTCACCTGCTAAAACAACTTGTCCAGTCGTTACTAAAGTTTCACAAGCTACTTTACTTTTTGCATCAAATGCTAAAAAGTGGTCAAGAATTGAATCAGAAATTTGATCGGCAATTTTATCTGGATGCCCCTCAGAAACTGATTCTGACGTAAATAAATATGACATTTCTATACTTTTTTTTAAAATGATAGAGGGAAGGAGAAAACTGAAGTCCTGTTTTAGCAATTGTTTTATGAGGTTGCAATCAGTCAAATCTTTCCTCTCGATTTTTCGAGCTCAAATATACAATGAATAATATGAATAATGAAAGATATTTAACATTTATTAGTATATAAAAATTATAGAGTTTAACTTTTTATCTTTTTTAGAATAGAACAAAAAACGGTGTGTTTTAATAAATTATAAATATATTTTCTGTAAATGAGTAATTTTTTTAATCTATATAGATAATTATTCAAAATAATGTTGTTACTTTAGAAAAAAATTAATTGAAATGAAATTTGACACTCTCGATCAACAGCTGCTAATGTATCTACAAGAAAACAGTAAAATTACCTATAAAGAATTATCTGATAAGTTAAATTTATCGTCAACCGCAATTCATGAAAGAATCAAGAAATTAGAAAAGTCAGGAATTATTTCTAAATATGTTGCGCTTGTAAATAGAAGATTAATTAACAGAGAGCTTTTGGTATTTAGCCATATTAAGTTACAACAACATTCTGCTGATAACATCAAGATTTTCGAAAACGAAATTGTGAATTTAAAAGAAGTTCAGGCGAGTTATCATGTAAGTGGTGATTACGATTACATTATCAAAATGTCTTTCGAAAATATGGACGAATACAGAGATTTTATGGTAAATAAACTAACAACAATAAAGGTAATTGGTAGTACTCACAGTACTTTTGTTATTGGTGATGTAAAAGATGATACCGCTTTCCAATTGGTATAAAAATATAAGAATGGTTCTGATAAATTAGAATTTTTTTTGATTGAATAAGTAAAAATAGAGAAGACATGAGCAAGGAAATAGCAGTTTTAGGAGCTGGTTGTTTTTGGTGTGTGGAAGGAATTTTTAATTCGATAAATGGAGTAGAACAAGCTATCTCTGGATTTGCAGGAGGTAATGTAGAAAATCCTACTTATCGTCAGGTTTGTGATACAGATACAAATCATGCGGAAGTTGTTGAAATTACTTTTGACAATGAAGTGATTTCGTACAAAGAATTATTAGAAATTTTTTGGAATATACATAATCCAACACAGTTAAATAGACAAGGAAACGATGTTGGTACACAATATCGTTCGAGTATTTTTTACACATCAGAAGAACAAAAAAAGCAAGCGGAAGAATCGTTAAAAGAGTTTGATAACGGAACTTTGTATGAAGATAAATTCGTTACAACAATAGAGCCTTTAGATAAATTTTGGCCAGCCGAAGATTATCATCAAGGTTATTACAATGAAAATCCAGATCAGCCATATTGTTCGGCAGTTGTTGGACCAAAAATTGCAAAATTTAAATCTAAATTCAAACAGATTTTAAAATAAGAAAAGCGACCAATTGGTCGCTTTCATTTTATTTTCCTTTTTTACGTGCTTTCGCTTTCTGTTTTTGCTGACCACGGTTTTTAGGTTTAGATTTTGGTGGTTTACGTTTTGTAGGACCACCTAAATTCACCTTTTTATTTTTATCTTTTTTCTCGTGAAATGCTGCACCACGTTCTTCAATTTTTACAGTTGTAAGTTGTTTCATTTTTACAACATCTTTCTCAAATTCACGTTTTACAGGATTTATTTTTACGTCCTCTTCAGGAAAAGGAAGTTCGTTAATCTCTTTATCCATCAATGCTTCAATAGCATCTAAACGTTCAATTTCCTTTTCAGAAAAATAAGAAATCGCTTCTCCTTTTTTATCCGCACGTCCTGTACGCCCAATTCGGTGAATATATTGTTCTGGAATTTCTGGAATTTCGAAATTGATAACATGCGTAACATCAGGAATATCCAAACCACGAGCCATAATATCTGTCGTGATAATTCCTCGGTATTCATCTCTGGTAAAGGCTTCCATTGTTCTCAAACGATAATTTTGAGATTTGTTAGAATGAATTACTCCAAATTCATCTGGATAAATTTCATCTAAATGATTAAAGATTAAATCAGCATGTTTTTTATTGTTTGCGAAAATTAAAACTTTCTCAAATTTTGCTTTGTCTCCTAATTGATGAACAATTAAATTCAATTTTGTATTGAAATTCTCAACTGGAATAGCCAATTGAGTGATTTTTTCTAATGGTGTTCCTGAACGAGCTAAGGAAATTTCAATAGGATTTTTGAAATATTCGTGTAACATATCATCTACTTGATCTGTCATCGTAGCAGAAAATAAAATGTTTTGACGTTTTTCGCTCATCATTGTAAATAAATGAATCAGTTGCGGACGAAAACCTAAACTCAACATTTCGTCAAATTCGTCAACCACTAATTTCTTCATTTCTTTGAATGATAATACATTGTCTATCGCCAAATCTAAAACACGACCTGGTGTTCCAACCAAAATATCAACGCCTTCATACACCAATAATTTTTGAGTATTGATGTTTACACCACCATAAATTCCTAAAACACGAACATTGATAAACTCTGTTAATTGCTCTAAAATATCGGTAACCTGAACAACTAATTCGCGTGTCGGAACCAAAATAACAATCTTTGGTTGATTCGTTTTAGAGTATTGATAAGTATTCAACAAGGGTAATAAGTAAGCCATTGTTTTACCTGTACCTGTTTGGGCAATTCCCATTATATCTCGTCCAGAAAGAATCGGTTTGAATGATTTTTCTTGAATTGGAGTTGGGGTTGTGATATTCAACTTTTCTAAAGCCGAACTCAATTGTTTTGTTAATTCGAAATCCGCGAATGTAGCTTTCATTTTGCAAAGATAAGTTTTCTTGATGACTTCTTAAAAACTCAATGTGCAATCCGTTCAAATTCGTTGAAACTTCGTACTTTTGCATTTCGATTAAGTAAAAAGGAATAAAAATGAGTTTAAAACAATACATCACGCAGAATGTTTTAGAAGCGATTCAAAACGTTTATCAAATTAACCCTGAATCTGTTGAAATTCAGTTTACAAGGAAAGAGTTTGAAGGTGATTATACATTGGTTGTTTTCCCATTAATCAGAACTTTGAAAGGTAAACCAGAAGAAATCGGTGCTAAAATCGGTGAAAATTTGGTTGAAAATAATAAAATTACAGCGTTTAATGTTGTAAAAGGTTTCTTGAATATGAGTTTAAGTTCAGTAGAATTTTTAGAAAATTTTACTCAAAATGCTCAAAATTCAACTTTTGGAATTACAAAAGTTGATGAAAATTCGAGAACGGTAATGGTAGAATATTCATCGCCAAATACAAACAAACCTTTGCATTTAGGACATGTCCGTAATAATTTGTTAGGATTTTCGGTTTCTCAAATCATTGAAGCAGCAGGAAATAATGTGATTAAAACACAAATTATTAATGATCGTGGGATTCACATTTGTAAATCTATGATTGCTTGGGAAAAATTTGGAAATGGTGAAACACCAGAATCTGCAAATATGAAAGGCGACCATTTGGTTGGAAAATATTATGTGGAATTTGACAAACATTATCGTCAAGAAATCAAAGAATTAGAAGCGCAAGGAAAAACGGAAGACGAAGCGAAAAAAGAAGCTCCAATTTTCTTAGAAGCACAAGAAATGCTGCGTCAATGGGAAGCACATGAACCAAAAGTTATTGAGCTTTGGCAAAAAATGAACGGTTGGGTGTATGATGGTTTCGCTAAAACGTACAAACGTCTTGGTGTTGCTTTTGACGAATATTTATACGAATCGAATACCTACATTTTAGGAAAAGATATTGTTGAAGATGGTTTAAACAAAGGTGTTTTCTACAAAAGAGAAGATGGTTCTGTTTGGATTGATTTGACTGCAGAAGGTTTGGATGAAAAATTAGTTTTACGTTCAGACGGAACTTCGGTTTATATCACACAAGATTTAGGAACTGCAGTAGAGCGTTTCAAAAATAATCCAACGTTAGAAGAATTAACGTATGTTGTAGGAAATGAGCAAGATTATCACTTCAAAGTTTTGTTCTTAATCTTGAAAAAATTAGGTTATTCTTGGGCTGATGCTTTACATCACTTGTCTTACGGAATGGTTGATTTACCAAACGGAAAAATGAAATCTCGTGAAGGAACAGTTGTAGATGCAGATGATTTGATGCAAGAAGTTTATAATACAGCAAAAGAGATTTCTGAAGAATTAGGGAAATTAGACGGAATGTCTGATGATGAAAAAGCTGAGTTGTACGAAACAATTGCGATGGGTGCTTTGAAATATTACATTTTGAAAGTAGATCCTAAGAAACGTATTTTATTCGATCCGAAAGAATCTGTTGATTTTAATGGAAATACAGGACCTTTTATTCAATATACTTTTGCGCGTATTCAGTCATTATTGAGAAAAGAATCCCCAAAAGAATTTGATGCAAATGCAATAGAATTGAATGATGCAGAAAAAGAAATTATTCGTGCATTATACGATTTCGAAGATACGATAGAAAAAGCAGCAACAGAAATGAGCCCTGCTTTGATTGCGAATTATGTGTATGAATTAGTTAAATTATTTAATTCATTCTACCAAAACAATCCAATCTTGAAAAATGAAGATGAAAACGTGAAAAATTTCCGTTTATATCTTTCTCAATGGGTTGCAAATACAATTCAGAATTCGTTACGTTTATTAGGAATTGGTGTTCCAGAAAGAATGTAATCGACTTATAAAATAAATAAAATGCCTCATCAATTTGGTGAGGTATTTTTTTAACTTTACAATATGAAAATAGGAGATTTACTGAAACAAAAAGATCCTCACGATAAATTTAATTTGAAACGATTTCACGATGCGCAAAGTTTTGTGTATGATGAAATCTTAATGGAAGTTCATGCAGGAAAAAAACAAACGAATTGGATTGTTTTTATGTTTCCTCAATTAGTTGGATTAGGTTCGAGTGATTCGTCATTAGAATTTTCGATTTCTTCAAAAGAAGAGGCGAGAGCTTTTGTGAAAGATGAAGAACTTTGGGGAAATTATTTAGAAGTTTTATCTGTATTATTAATGCAACATAAAGGCGTAATTCCGCAATTAATTTTCGGAAAAAATGATGCAATGAAACTGAAATCAAGTTTGACTTTATTCAACTTTATAGTTCCGAAAGAAAAAATTATCAAAGATGTTTTGAAGTTTTTTTATGCAGATCAAGTCGATAAAAAAACATTAAGTATATTGAAACAAATGAATAAATAAAAAAATCTCGAGCATTTGCTCGAGATTTTTTATTTAGACACTGTCCAAAATTTTGT
>NZ_DJDM01000010.1:0-7230 GCF_002431085.1 Empedobacter sp. UBA5924 | reverse complement strand
GGTCGTATAATTTCGGCAGATTTTGGGTCTTGCTTAATCAGTTCTTCACGCTTTTTTCCATCAATAATAAAGGCATCATTAAATCCAGTTTTAATCCCGTAATTTATTCTAATATCCCAATCCTTTAAAGGTGTGCCAACTGCCTCAATTTTAGCTTTTATGCTTTGCTCTATAGGTGATAAAACTACCCAACTGTCAGATGAATTGAAGTCGATTAATGTTTGGTTTTGTCTAAAATAATCCCCCAAATTATTTATTACTTTTTCTTTTACGATACAAGCAAGAGTTCGGTATTGATTCTGTTGTTTTTTAAACATTAGAATATTAGTATCAACTGTTGCAGAATCAAATATTTGAATTCCTCCAAAATCAATTAAGACTTTAGGATTTGTTTGCTCAATAAAATATTTTCTTAAACTCTCTCCATAGGCAGCACGCATCCACTTATTGGAAGTAATAAAAATTAAGCATCCATTTTGTTTTAAAATATTATTTCCTAATTCGTAAAACAAACTATAGATGTCTCCCGTTTTTGCAAATGAAGCATAATTTAATTTTTGAAGCATATTACTTGCTTCTTTCATTTTTTGTAATTGAATATAAGGCGGATTCCCGATGATGACATCAAATCCTAGGTAAGAACCATCATCTGCTAATACTTCAGGAAACTCGAAGCGCCACTCGAAACTATTCTGAAACATGACATTGTCCAAAATTTCTTGTTTCTCTTTGGTTAATTTCTCTGCTTTTAGTTTCAATTTTTTTAAATTGTCTCTATCTGCTTTTTTAATCTTTTCTCCGAATAATGTTAAGTTATCTAAGCGTAATTTTTCGTTTTCATATTCACCTAGGGCTTTAGATATTTTTTCTTTGATTTTAGCATCTAAAGTTGTTCTAAAATTATTTTTGATGTTTCGGATAATGGTTTCTACTTCAGCTTTTTTTGCTTTACTATTCGTGTGTTTGTACTCACTAACTGCAGTTTTATAGTCGTTTATTGAATATGTAACTTCTTTATTTTTAAACGCTTGTTTTAAACTGTCGTCTAACTTAAATCGGTGAACTAACGAATTACCACATTTAATATTGATATCGATATTTGGTAATGTTTGCAATTCGCCTTCAGTTGTGTAATATGCATTCTTTAACAGCTCTATCCATAGACGTAAACGACAAATATTTACCGAATTGGGATTGATGTCTACACCAAATAAACAATTCTCAATTAGGGTTTGTTTTTCATGAAACAATGTTTTTTGAATATGAAGACTATTAACATCTTGTCGATTATACTCGAATAATTCACCCTCGTTATAAGCAATATATAACTCATCATTTTCTATTGAAACTTCACACGGTATTCTTTCACCTTGTTCATTAGAAAGGATTCCTAATTCACTTTTTACAGCAATTAATTCATTTAAAGCAGAAACTAAAAAGTGCCCAGAACCTACAGCGGGATCACATATTTTTAAAGTATTGATGGTGTTATTTAATTTGATTCTATCCTCTTTTTTAAAGAAACTTTGACAATAAGCTTTTACATCTTCAAAAGTTTCGATAGAATGATGGTATTCTGCTTTGAATTTATCTACCACAGCCTCTCTAATCGCTTCTTTACACATAAACATTGTAATGTACCCAGGTGTATAGAATGAGCCGTCTTTGTATCCATTAATTTTCTCGAAGATTAGACCCAAAACCGAAGCATTAATTAAGGTTTTTCCATTTTGTTCATCTTCAATATCTGTATTGGCATCAGCCGAAAAATCGTATGAATCTAAAAATCGGAAGATATAATCGAGCGTATTTAATTTACCATTTAATTTTTTACCGTTATTATCTTTTAAAATTGTACCTGAAAAAACTTGCATTTCTTCATCTTTCAGTGCAGTAATATCAAATGTTAAACGCTCCATTTCACTATGTTCAAACAAACTACTGTTTAGATAAGGGATATTCTTGAAACGTTCCTTGTTTTTATCGTGTCTTTCATTTAATGGTCTTGCTAATGCTGAAAAGAATAAATCGTTTAAAGCATCATAACCATTTAGAAAATTAAAATTTAAGAATTTGTATTCTTTGGATTTGTTATAACTGACTAACTGTGATTCTAGTAATTTAAGAAATAGAATACGGTTGATCCAATTAATACATAACTCTAACCCTACATTGAAAGCTTTCTCTGGAGAATTTGGTATATTCGTTATACGATCTAGATAACTTTTATCTTCTAATGTATAAATTGTATTTTCTAGTATAGAAGCATAATCACGTTCTTTAGGATCTTTTCTTACAATTATCTTTTTAGACCCTGTTTTCTCTTTTATTTCTTCTAAACCGATAATATGAAGTAACTCTTTGTAGAAATCATTGTTTAGCTTATTACTATCATTACCAAATGATTTACCTAATAAATGCGTATCAGAAAATAATTTATATAGGTTACTAATTTTAGTATCATTGTATTTTGTTATTTCTTTCGTGTCTAATTTAATGTGTACATAGGGAAGTTTGTCTTTTACCTTCTCAATATAAATTGCGGCTATTTCTTTATAGAATAGCTCGTTTTTAGCAGTGTCTTTTAATCCATCACGGAAACGCGCATATTCTTTTATTAATTCTGTATTTTTATAAAAATAATCGTAAAAGTCTTCCCCTTTGAAAAAGAACCATTCAATCCCATTGGTAACTATAATTTGCTTTATGTTATTATTCTTATAATCTATGCGTTCGCGTAAATAATATAATAAAACTTCTTGTAACGCTTTTTTATTGATATTATTCGTTGAAATAAATTCGGCTTTATTACTCGGTCTTTTGGCTTCTATAATAACACCAACATCACTTTTAGCTGTCTTATCTAAATAAATAGCTAAATCAATTCGATCTTTGGTATTGATTAAATTCTTTTGATAAAATGTATTGGTTAAGAACTTCTTTATAGGTTCTTTTAAATGTTCTTCAGATTCATTTCTACTATCACTAATTCCAATCGATTCTAAGCAAGCTAATAATTCAGATTTGAAATTTTCAACTTCTTTGCGGATTGGCTTAAATTGGCGATAAGCGGGATTTAATGCTTTAACGATAGATATCATTTCATATTAGTTTAGTTATTAAATATAACAATATATCTATAAAGAAATAAAATTTTAACATATAAAACTATCTAATAATTACTTATAAAGTTTAGTGTTTTTAAATATTTATCTCTATAATAATATTGTTATAATATTTTGGCCGCATCAAGAATGAATAAAACTAAGATTTATATCAAAAATGCTTAAAAAGCTCTTATCCTATAATTTTTTAGATATTCATCATAATTGGTGAGTTTGTTTAAAATGCACGAATTACATCAAACTCGTTGGAAATTCTTCTTCAATCATTTCAATTGATTCTATAGTTGATTTTCTTTTTCTGTTTTTATATAGTATTCTACATCTATTATTCCGTTATATCTAGTTAGATTAGAGTTCAATTCAGAATTACTATTTTCTAAACTAATAATCTTTTTTTCGAGTTCAGAAATTTTATCAAATTCTTTCTTTTTTAAAAAATCAAATATTCCCATCGCAATTAATTTTCTTGATACAACAAAACTACATAGAGCGTTACAATCTGATTTACGTGAAACCGTAAGTTTATAAAAAATTCGTTTTAATTCTTCTACAATCATTTTAATTGATTCAATTTTTAATTGTTCTTATAGTCGTAATCATTACCTTTATTCCAAAGTAGATGCTATGTGTTTTCATGTAAAAGTGACCAAAACAAAAGAACAGATTGAAAAGAAATCGAGGTTGAAATTCAAACCCGAGGTTACATTTACGCCAAATCCTCATTTCAAAGGTTTTGATCATCCAAAGTTGCCTGTTATCACTAATCAACAAGATTATATTCATTTGTTCGAGTGGGGTTTAATTCCGCATTGGGCTGGAAATGATTTTAATTCGAATAACACCTTAAACGCACGTATTGAAACTATAGATGAAAAACCATCTTTTCGAGATGCTTACACCAATCGTTGTGTGATATTGGTTGATGGCTTTTATGAATGGCGACACGAAGGCAAAGACAAAATCAAATATGATATCGGAATCAACAATAATCTGATGTGTTTAGCAGGATTATATTCTGATGATACGTTTACGATAGTTACAACTGAAGCTGTCGGCATTATGGATTATATCCACAATACTAAACATCGTATGCCAATAGTCCTAAATGATGATGAAAACTTAATGAATTGGCTTAATTGTAAACCAATTGTTCCGTTTACTGATTTCAGCTACCAGCGTGAAGATGGTCAAGTGAGTTTATTTGGATAATTCGGATTTTATATGTCGAAATAAGATTTTTCGGACATCCTTATTATCTTGTTTTTGTTCAATAAATGATTTCATTTCGTCTAGATTCTCAATTAAATGATCGCAATAGCCAAATCCTTTGTAAACTCCTTTTTCAATTAATACAATACCTTTTTCATTTTCAGTTCTTCCAACCAATTCAAATAAAAAGTCCTTTTTGGGTAAATGTATTGTTTTCAAAAATTGACGAACTCTTTTGTTGTAAAGTTTCACTTCTTCCCTATTTATACAAGCTCCGTTACATTCGTCTAAACTATATTGAAAACAACTTGATTTGGTTTTATATAAACCATTTATTTTTTGACAAAGCTTATATTTATCTGTAATGTAAAATAAATAATCTTTTGCTTCATTTAACGATGTAAATGAGATAATTTCGTTCCCAGAGTTATCAATTTTCTTCACAATTAATGCATGATAACCATCCGAATTTATTTCTTTGTTCAAAGCATAGAAAAACTTAATTTTTCGTTGAGCTCGATTAAATAGTGGCAGATTTTGTTTGATTAATTCAGATTCTCTCAACAAAGCAATCAATTCATTTCCTGTATTTTCAAATTGTATAGAATGCGTAAAATGCTGAAGTTTAATTTCCTTTTTATCAAGTGATTTGAAATGCTGAATCAATCTTTTTCTGATATCAATACTTTTTCCAATGTAGATAATATCTTGCTTGTCGTTGTATAAATAATACACGCCACAAATATTTTTTGGAACTTGGTCAACCAACATTTTCAATCTATCATTCAGTACCATGGCACAAATTTACTGAATCAATTTCTAATTATTATTTTTTAACACTTTTCCGCGACACCTTGTAGCGCTTTATTTGCTCAACTTTGTAACATGATGTATGCTTTAGTTGACTGCAATAATTTTTATGCTTCGTGCGAACGAGTTTTTAATCCAACCCTAAATGGAAAGCCTGTTGTGGTACTTTCTAACAATGATGGTTGTGTAATTGCACGTTCTAATGAAGCCAAAGATTTGGGCATTCCAATGGGTGCTCCTGCTTTTGAATACGAGAATAATTTTAGATTAAATAAAATCAATGTTTTCTCTTCAAATTATGCTTTGTATGCGGATATGAGTAATCGTGTGATGACTATTCTGAAATCCTATTGCCCTGATATTGAAATTTATTCGATTGATGAATCTTTTCTTCTTTTCAAAGGCTTTGATAACTATGATTTGGTGAAATATGCACAAGAAATTAAACAAAAAATATATACCATTACCAAAATTCCAGTTTGTATTGGTATTGCTCCTACAAAGGCTTTAGCTAAAGTAGCAAATCGAATTGCGAAGAAATTTCCGAAACATCATAATGGTGTTTATATGATTGATTCGAAAGAGAAAATAAACAAAGCTTTAAAATGGTTAAAATGTGAGGATATTTGGGGAATTGGACGACGTTTAGCTAAACGTTTATCTTATATCGGATGTCGTAATGCATATGATTTCACCTTGCTTGAAGATGAATACATCAAACGAAATTTCTCCATCGTCGAATTGCGTTTGAAAAAAGAATTATTAGGCGAAAGCGTTTTAAAATTAGATGAAGTTCAACGCAAAAAATCAATTGCCACAACTCGAAGTTTTGAGAAAACAATCAATGATTATGAAAATCTGAAAGAGCGTGTTTCTACTTTTGCTGTTTCTTGTGCCGAAAAGCTTAGAAAAGAACAATCAAAATGCAACATTATTACTGTTTTTGTGATGACCAATCGTTTTGATGAAAAGCAATCATTTGTTTCAAACTCATTAAGTACAACCTTAGATTTTGATTCGAATTCGAGTATCGTTTTGTCCAAATCTGCTTTATTTTTATTGGATAAATTGGTTCCTGCTGAAGGCAAAGTTCCTGATTATAAAAAAGCTGGCGTTATCGTTTCCGCTATTACGCCCGATAATCAAGCACAAATGAATTTATTTCATACAGAATCTCCAAAACATAAAGCGTTGATGAGTGTGATGGATCAATTAAATGTAAATTATGGCGATCATATGCTAAAATTAGCTTCGCAAGATGTGCGTAGAAAATGGAAAATGAAGCAAGAACGATTGTCACCTTGCTACACAACAAGATTTACAGATATTTTAAATGTTTATTAAATGGTACAGTTTATTCAAGTTCCGAAATTCTCAGAAGAGTTAATCAATATCCCTATCAAAACAGATGGTGAAAAACGATTTGTTCAATTTTTTGGTGATGTTTCAGCAGGTTTCCCCTCTCCTGCTGCTGATTTTGTACAAAATAATATTAGTTTAGATGAAATTTTACTGAATCATCCCGAAGCAACTTATCTTAATCGTGTGGGTGGCGAAAGTATGTATCCTGAATATCTGAAAGGTGATTTACTTATCATTCGATCTGATATCGAACCCAGACATCATGATGATATTGTGGTATCGGTCAACAATTCCGAATATACTTTCAAACGTTATGATGCCATCAACAAACAATTGATTTCTCTAAATCCGAAATACAAAAATTGCATTCAATTACAAGATGAAGATGTGGTCATTATTTTGGGTGTGGTAACTGATTTGGTGAGGCATAAGAGGAATTAAAAAAAACTATAAACTATTTTGATTATTTATATATAATCAATAATTTTATATCATAATTCAATCATCAAGAGTACATAAGGTACACCAACCGAGTTTAACAAACCACGGTGGTAAAGCGATGAGGGCTGTTCAGTCAAAAAATTGTCACTCTCTAAATTCTTAATGATTGATACTGTTTAATAAATTAAAGTATCAAAACAATGGAAAATTTAACTGAAAAATTTGAAAAAAACTTGATTTCACTTTCTGATCAAGAAGTAATTAGTCTCTCCTTAAACTACTT
>NZ_DJDM01000022.1:156497-156659 GCF_002431085.1 Empedobacter sp. UBA5924 | reverse complement strand
GTCAATTTGAATTGTTTGCGATAAATAACCTTTATCCCCAAGTAGCACACAATCTGATAGTTGAGATTTTATATCTTTCAAAAAATGAATATCATGAACAGATGCGGGACTAATATCAATACTCTGGAAAACGCCAGTTAAAGAACAAACAGCATGAAGTTT
>NZ_DJDM01000022.1:0-156363 GCF_002431085.1 Empedobacter sp. UBA5924 | reverse complement strand
ATAAATGATTTTCACTATCAAGACCCATAAATTCAGCGGTTAAAACAAGACTTATGAGTTCTAAATCAAAAAGTTTAGGTCTTCTACGTTGATAAATTAAAAGTGTATCTGTGGAAATTTTTCGTAGAACTTCCAATATTCTTTCATAATTAGCAACTAAGTTGTTCATTGTAAATGTTTTAAAGTTAAATTAATTTACTTATTTTCAATGAAATGAACAACTATATTATTTATTAATCAAAATGCACAACGGGTGTCTTATATCTTTTCTTACTACGGAAGTTTTGTTAGGATATCCAATTCTCTTCATAGTCTTATTTTTATAAAATAGGGTAACAAATCTGAACACTATTTCCTATAGAAAAAACGAATGATACATAATTAACATTTTATCCAAATAAGACATACATTGCTTTATTTTTATCAATTATCCATTATTAAATGATTAATAAATCTTTTTTTTATTTTTTTTTATAAAATTAAAATCGATACTCATTAACAGATAATTTTTATTTGAATTTTATACATTTCAGAAAGTGAAATCACGTTAAAAAATGAAGAATATTTAGGAATATATTAACCTAATAAAAACAAAAAAGGCAACCAATTGGTTGCCTTTTTTATTATAATATTTAAACTGATTAATTAGTCAATTTTGATATTATCGATAACTAAATCATAAGCTTCATCTTTTCCTACTTTTAGTGCAAAAATATTTTCACCAGCAGTTTTTTGAATATCTACTCCTTCAATATTTAGAGTAACAAGAACCCATTCGCCTTTAGTATCAATTTTACCTGTATATTGATTTGCATCAATTGGTGATAAAGATACATTTGAATTCGATAAATCTCCTACATTATATACTACGTATTTTTTATCAGATTTATACACATTTAGTGACAATGATTTCCCAGATGTTCCTTTTACATAAAATGTAATTTTCTTTGGAGTTGCAGGAATTGTATTATTTACAATAGTTGTAAATACGTAATCATTTGCTTTTGGTGTTCCTTTTAAAAGTAATGCATTTGTGTTATCTCTACCAACACCAACTCCGCTAGTTGCATAGGTATCTTTCACTAAGCCAAAAGAGTTAATAGAAGATAAAAAGTCAGCCCAAACATTGAAATCAGAACCTTTGAACAATAAATTTACTGCTTCGGAATTATTGCCTCCACCTGGATTTTGGCCTCCACCTACATCAAAACGAGGTTGATCAAACTTCACATCATTTGTATCGCGAATAAATACTTGATAAGTTGAATTGTATCGAGAAACTACTACTGTAATAGACCCGCTTTTTTTAGGTAAAACATCTGCATACCATGTTGCGTAGCCAGAGTTACGTAAATCTGTTTCTTTTCCTTTTTTATCCACAATCACTCTATTCACTGTTGCACCTGAAACCCCATACGTTTTATCTCCATCAGGATCACTGAATTGAACTCCCTCTATCGTTACTAATGTATTTAGATTTTCAGGTTTTAAAGCATCTGTTAATGAAGAAACAACTTTTGGTTTAATCGTTTGGATTGCTTCACATGTTTTAACCATATAAGTTGACATGACAGCACTTGGAATACGACCAACAGTATATTGTGGATCTACAGAACCTATTTTCATTACTCCACGATCATTCGCAACTATTAACCCTTTCAAATTAATTTGTACTTGCGCTCCCAATGGATAAGAATTATATAAATTACTTCCGTCAATTTCTATTTGGATACCTGTTGTAGGGTTCTCAACTTTATCTTGTAAAGAAATCGTTTTGAAAAAATTCCCCGTTTCGTCACTAGATATAACATATGCTTGTACGATTAAATCTTCTGCTATTGCTTTATTAGCATCTAATTTTATAGATCCAGCAGTTACTTTAGAAACTAAATCAGCCAAAGAAATATTAGGACTTGGTAAATTACATTCAATTGGAGGTGTTGCATAATCATCATCTTGCACACAAGATTGCGCTGTAAATAAACCTAAGCTTAAAACACCAGCTATTGTTAATTTTGATATTGTATTCATTTTAAATTGTGTTCGTTGTTAATAAAATTAAAATCTGAAATAAATGTTAGCGAAATAAGTTGTTCCCATTCCGTAGAACATTTTTGAACCAAACATACGTTGGTAGTTTTTATCAATTGCATTATTATAATTACCTGTACGCATTTGTTCAAAACCTCCTGTAACATAGTTTTTATTATTCAGTACATTATTTACTGTTCCTGAAATCCCTGCTGAATATTTACCAATACGGAACGTTTTCCCTAAATTGATATTCAACATAAACTCATCACTAAACTTCTCTTGTTTCAAAACTTCTTTCAACCCTTCTTCTGTTACTCCGTTAACTGGAACCCCGTTTTGGGTAATAAAATTAATTGTTCTTCTAAAAGGAGCAGGGTCTGCATAATTGTTCATTAAATAGTTTCCAGAAACACCAACCCACCAAAATTTAGGATCACGATACTCAGCACCTAAAGTAAATCCTGATTGAGGTCCAGAAGCAAGTTTATAGTTTTCTAAATAAGCAGTTCCATAATTTTTGTAAGGAATTCCATTAATCCCGAATTCATCAGAATATAGGTTATAATCAGAATTGTCTTTGTATAAATATTGTCCAATAGCAGCTACAGCAGAAACTGTAAGAACTGGTAAAACTTGCGCTTCTACAGCCAACTCAGTTCCTAAATATTCTTTTCCAACACCTGTCATCACCTCAGAAACAAAAATTTGATCCGAAACACCATCAATATATCCAAAAGCCTTCTCTATCTCATCTTTTGTTCTAGTATAAAAAGCCGTCGCACGAGCTTTGATACGTGGAGCTCTTAAAATATAAGATAAATCACTTGAAAATATTTTAGCACTTTCAATTCCATTAACAGTTACATCATTAAGACGTGCATTTGGAAAAATCTCATCAGAAGTTGGTGCTTCTGTCTGATACATTACATTTGCTTGAATAAAGTTACGTCCATCTAATTTTACTAAAAAGTTAGATTTTACACCAAAGTCTACAAAATCATATGTTTTACTCTTTCCATAAGAATTGTCTTTATACATTTCATTTTGGAACTTTCCATCACGGTAAAACTTCGTTAAAGCAGCTTTCATCCCAATAGTAACATCTAAGTATTTAGATTTAATTTTAGACTGCGCGAATAAATCTGCATAATCACGATTAATTTCGTAGTAATACTCTTGTTTATCTCCTTTCTTAGCAACATAATCAGGATCCAATAAGTTGAAATTATAAAAATGATTAACAGGTAAATTTGTCGTCACATTAAAATCATCTACATTTAATACATATTGTGCACCTAATAAATCTTGAATCTCACGATACAATTTAGATTTTGTATTTTGATAAGATGCTGCAATTGTTAAATCTATATTTGAAGTTAATTCTGTTTGAAAATTAGTATAAGCCGTAGCTGTTTTATCTTCATTAACATCTGCAGTTAACCAATAAGCCGCTCTTCCTGTCGTACTATTTTCATTCGCACGATACATACTTGCCCAATCTAACTGAGAGATTTGACCACTTCTCCATAATTGCTCTCTTTCTGCGATTGCATCAGCAGACGCTCCATTAAAAGCTAAGTAACTCGGCATATTACGGTAATATGTTGGTGAAGGATTATTTGCTTTAAACCAATCTAAACGAGATCCACTTTCTTTTCCAAATTGATACGAAATAGTTGTCGTTAATTTAGATTTATTATTAATATTCCAATGATGCGTCAACATATTAATTGGTTCGAAAGTTTTCTTTACACGTTCATTACGTTTTTCACCATCTTGCCATCCCCAATAAGAATTATAGTAAATACCTTTCAAATCCACAACTTCTTGTGTATTAGGTGAACCAGTAGAACGACGAGTTGGAGCACCGAAACTAGTTAAGTTTAAAGTATGTTTTTCATTAAACTTTTTCTCAACACCTAAGTAGTAAGCATACGCATCATAAAAAGTACCTTCTATAATACCTTCATCAGCCCAACGTCTACTTCCTGAAACCATAAATGCCCAACCGTTATCCATTAATCCTGTATTGTATGTTGCCATTACACGATTTCTGTATGAACGATTTGTACTAGAATAAGCCAAACTTACTCCCTTACGCATTGTTGAAGGACGAGTATCAAAATTTGTAACTCCTCCTAAATCTCCAAAAGCATAATTAGAAGGTTCGATTCCGTATGTTAACTCATCTGGACGACGAGTTACATCATTCAAACCTCCCCAGTTATTAAAAGTTGCACGACCATTATCCATTTTGTTCATACGAACCCCATTAAATAATACGTCATTATATTTGTTGTCTAAACCTCTTGGTTTAAACCAATACGAACCTAATTCGTACGCAGAAACGCGAGCAAAAACATCGCGCGAAGATTGTAAAAGTCCTGAATTTGAAGCTGTCGAACTTTCATCATCAGATAATTCATCATCTGTTAATGTAATAATTCCAACTTCTGCTGTATTTGGATTAAATGTTAATTTAATATCACCTAAGTCAAGCTCTTTTTGCCCTGTTACAGTGATTTCTTTTTCATATGGGTCATAGCCCACGCCATAAACTTGTAATTTGTATGTTCCATCCGGAATATCTACAAACTGAAAATAACCTATACGATCGGTGATAGCAGCATCGCTTACTGCTCCTCCGTCCAAACGTACAGTGAGGTTATAAACCTCTTCACCTGTAGCAGCATTTTTTGCTACCCCAGTAACCTTTGTTTGCGCCTGCGCCATAGCGACAGTTGCAGCAAAGACTGAAAGACTTAACAATAATTTGTTCATTCAAACGAATTTTTATTTATAAATTAGCTCTCTATTTCCTTCATCAGAAAAAATAGGACAACAAATTTAATAAATTCATAATTAATAACATATGTTTAAAATTAATAAATCTTTAACTTTATTAATAATTTTTAATTTATTCTTAACGTTAAATGTTAAAGCTCAAAGCAAATATTCAAGTGCAACTGTAGCCTTTTACAATGTTGAAAATCTTTTTGACACCATAAAATCAGTTGGATATGTAAATGGAACTTTACCTTTTAATGACAAAAATTATCACATTCAGATTGCAGAATCTGACATATCGAAGTACGAAACAGAAGAATTCAAACAAAGTTATACGTACGAAAATATAAAAGGAAAGAAAATTATCCGTCCATTAATTCTTCAAGAAGAATTTTTACCAAACGGAAATAAAAGATGGAATACAGAAAAATATTTCCAAAAAGTCAATAATATTTCAAAAGTTATTAGCGAATTAGGCGCAGATGTTACAGGCTCTGCTCCAGTAATCGTAGGTATTTGTGAGATCGAGACAAGAGAAACTTTAGAAGATTTAGCAAAAAGCTCTGCTTTGAAAAAATACGATTATGGTGTTGTTCATTTCAATTCGTTTGATGCTCGTGGAGTTGATACAGGTTTATTGTATCAAAAATCTCGTTTCAAGGTTATTGATGCAAGACCTCATCCAATTTTCAATTATGATGCTGAAGGTAAACGCAAATATACGCGTGATATTCTACAAGTTACAGGTTTATTAGACGGTGAAGAAATCACTTTTTTAGTGAATCACTGGCCTTCTCGTAGTGGTGGAGAAAAAGTTTCGATGCCAGCTCGTATGGAAGCAGCAAAGGTGATGAAAGGAATTTTTGATGAGTTAAAATCTAAAAATCCAAATGCAAAAGTAATTGCAATGGGTGATTTTAATGATGATCCTATTTCTCCAAGTATTAAAAACATATTTGATCCGGCTGGAGAAATTGCTAAAGTTTCGGATAACGGATATTACGATCCTATGTTACCTTTATATAAAAAAGGTGTTGGTACTTTAGCTTATCGTGATGCTTGGAATCTATTTGATCAATTTATCTCAACTTCATCATTGGTTACAAAAAATAAAGATTATTCAACGTATAAAATCTTCAAAACTGAAATTTACAACAAAGATTATTTAAAAGCGACAGAAGGTGCATATAAAGGCTTCCCTAACCGTATGTGGAGCGGCGATACTTATCGTGCAAACGGTTATTCTGACCACTTTCCAGTCTATACAATCTTATTAAAACAAGCAAAATAAAAATGAACAAATTAGAGCAATTATTTAGTCAAAAAAATAAAAACCTCATTACAATATACACAACAGCTGGGTATCCGAATTTATCGGATACCCCTGTTATTTTAAAAGAATTAGATCAAAACAATGTTGACATTATCGAAGTCGGTATTCCATATTCTGATCCTTTAGCTGATGGTCCAACAATACAAGCTACAAGTGAAAAAGCGTTAGCAAATGGAATGACGTTGGACATTTTGTTTGAACAATTAAAATCGGTTCAAAATGAAATTTCTTCGCCAATTGTTTTGATGGGTTATTACAATCAAGTAATGACATTCGGATTAGAAAAATTCTTACAAAACTGTCAAGAAAGTGGAGTTTCAGGGTTGATATTACCTGATATGCCGTACGAAATTTACTTGGCACAACACAAAGAATTATTTGAGAAATACGATCAAAAAGTTACTTTTCTAATTACACCTTTAACAACAGAAAAACGCATCAAAGAGATTAATGATGCAACTTCTGGATTTGTTTATATTGTTTCTAGTTCTGCAACTACAGGTGCAACAGAATCTAATTATAATGAAGATTTTTTGTCAAATGTTAAAAATCTAGGCTTAACAAAACCACATCAAATTGGATTTGGGATTTCGACAAAAGCTGATGTAGAAAAAGCTTGGAATTACGCAAATGGAGCAATTATAGGAAGTGCTTTTTTACGCGTTTTAGAAAATTCAACCGGAAATCTTTCAGAAGCCATAAAAAATTATCTTTCAGAATTGAGATAAAAAAATAGTTTTCAAAACAAAAAGCAAGCTTAATTCAGCTTGCTTTCTATTTTGGAAATGTTTTATCTAAAAAATTATTCAACAATTAAGATGAAATAATTCTTTTTACCTTTTTGTAATAAAACATATTTATCAGCAATTAAATTTTCTGTTGTTAATACAAATTCTTCCGCTACTTTTTCTTTGTTTACAGAAATTGCGTTTGCTTTTAATTCACGACGCGCTTCTGAATTTGATTTTAAGAAGCCTGATTTTTCTGCTAAAGCAGTAACAATATCCAATCCCGCTTCGATATCAGTTTTTGCAATAGTTGCTTGAGGCACACCTTCGAAAACTGATAAGAAAGTATCTCCATCTAATTCTTTCAAATCTTCTGAAGTTGATTTTCCGAATAAAACTTGAGATGCTTTTTCTGCTTTGCGTAATTCTTCAACACCATGAACTAAAATTGTAATTTCAGTTGCTAATTTACGTTGTAATTCGCGTAAATGTGGCTCTTGACGATGACGCTCGATTAAATCATCAATCGCTTCTTTTTCTAAGAACGTATAAATTTTGATGTAACGTTCAGCATCAGCATCCGCTTGATTTAACCAAAATTGGTAGAATTTATAAGGAGAAGTACGGTTTTTATCTAACCAAATATTTTCACCACCTTCCGATTTCCCAAATTTAGTTCCGTCCGCTTTAGTTGTTAATGGACAAGTAAAAGCAAAAGCTTCACCTTGTACTGTACGACGAATTAATTCTGTTCCTGTTGTAATATTTCCCCATTGATCAGAACCTCCCATTTGCAATTTTGCACCTAATTCTTTGTACAAATGTAAATAATCATATCCTTGAATCAATTGATATGTAAATTCTGTGAAAGACATTCCGACATTCGATTCAGAAGATAGTCTAGATTTTACAGAATCTTTTGCCATCATATAATTTACAGTAATGTGTTTTCCGACATTACGTGCAAAATCGATGAACGAAAAATCTTTCATCCAATCATAGTTATTCACCAATAAAGCTGAATTTCCATTATTCGTATCAAAATCTAAGAAACGAGACAATTGTGCTTTAATTCCAGCAACATATTTATTCAATGTTTCTTCGTCTAATAAACTTCTCTCTGCTGCTTTACCAGTAGGATCACCGATAAAACCAGTTGCACCACCAACCAAGGCGATTGGACGATGACCGTGACGTTGCAAATGAACCAATAAGAAAATAGGAACCAAACTTCCCACGTGAAGAGAATCTGCTGTAGGATCGAAACCTACATAACCAGAAGTCATTTCTTTATTTAGTTGTTCTTCTGTCCCTGGCATAATATTGTGAACCAGTCCTCTCCAAGTCAATTCTTCAATTAATGGATTCATAGTATTTTAATATATTTTTTATCTAATTTTTACAAGGTACAAAGTTATGATTTTTCAGTAGATTATAATAGAGATTTTTGGATATAAAAAATCAAGGTTTTCCTAATGGAAAACCTCTATTTTAAGTATATAATTAATGAGGATAAATTATATTAAAAATGTTATGATGGATTTTGTTTTAATAATGGATTTGAGTTTATCTCAGCTTGAGGAATTACCCACTGCCATCTATTGTCTGATGCCTCAATTGTATACACATTATTAATAACAGTTGTATTATGATTTGCTCCAGTACGATCAAGTTTTTGCCCTAAACGTTTTAAATCATAGAATCTAAATCCTTCTCCCCACAACTCTAAACGTCTATTCAACAAAATTTGTTGGTAATAAGCATCTCCAGTAGTTGTAAATGTTGTAAAAGATGTATCTCTTGCCTTTACTAAAGTAGACAATACTGTTTTCGAATCTGCTTCTTTACCTAACTTATATAATGCTTCTGCTTCTATTAAATACATTTCAGCTACACGCATAAATGGCACATCGCCTAATGAAGACGCAGTACTTTCTGATAGAAATTTTTGAGATGTATAAGCAAATAACGAATAATTTGATGGCAAACCTAAACTTGTATGTTTTCCTGTCGGATCCACAACTTGTACTCTCACATCAGTAGAAGGAAATGCATTATACAATTTCGTATTCATTACTTTAGGAGCTGTTCTAATTTGTGTTGAGTTATAATTTCTTGACATGTACGCATGGAAGTTTCCAAAATAATCTGTCTGATCAGAAATAATTTTAACACCCCACATCCATTCTGGATTCGTATAATCATTAAAACCAGCTTTATACTGAGTTTGAGTCATAAGTGTCAATACCCCTCTTGCTTCTTTCGCAAATTGAGCCGCTTTAGTATAATCTTGTTGCACTAATGCTACACGAGCTTTCAAACCTTTAATATTTGCTACAGAAAAATGTGATTTATTTGCAGCTGTTTTTCCTGTTAATAAAGTTTCAGCTTTATTAAGATTCTCCCAAATTGCTTCATAAGTTTTTGCTACAGTTGCTCTTTCTTTAGGTGTCACTTCTGTAGGATCATCTCTTAAGACAATTCCATCATTAGCATTAGTGTCTCCTGCAACATATCTTTTACCATATGTTTGTACTAACTGAAAATAAGCAAATGCTTTATATGCATAAGCTTCCCCAATAGCCTTATCTCTTAACAAAGGATCTCCTGAAGCAGCTGGTCCATAAGTAATGATATTATTCGCATTTTTTATCATCCCATACCAAAATGTCCATGGATATGAAGCTGTTCCTGAACTTGTATTATTTTGAGTAATCCATCTAATTTCGTCTCTAAACCATCCATTACCCACACTTGGAAATACAACATCTTCTCCCATCACATCAGAAATAATTAATTGAGCTGTATATCCATTATTACCTTGAGAAGAGTTTTGACGTACATACATATTACGGTGCATACCGTTAATAGCTGCTATTAAGTTATCTGCCGAAGAATAAATAGTTTGATCTCCTACAGATGAAGATGGTGTTGTATCTAAAAAGTCATCATTACAAGAAGTAAAAAACAGAGACGATACAACTAATGCTGATATTAAAATTTTAATTTTTTTCATTTTTTTTTAAATTTTAGATTAGAATGATACATTAACTCCTAAACTTACAGTTCTTGAAGGTGTATAACGATATGTCGTTGTACCATTGAAAGATTGTGTTGGTTCCAAACCTTTTTTAGCTGTCCAAGCATATAAATTTTCTCCTGCTAAATAAACTCTAAAGTTTTTTAATCCAACGGTATCTAATACTTTTCTATCAAAGTTATATCCGATTTGAGCATTTCTGATGTTTAAATAATCAGATTTAACCAACCATCTTGTTGAAGCTGCTCCTACTGCACTAGCATTAGCTGAACTTAAAATAGGAACAGAAGTTATATCTCCTGGTTTTTTCCATGCATTTAAAATATCAACATGTTGAGATTGACCTTGCGCATAACTATTCATCAAAGAAGCATAATTCCCATCATACGTTTTTCCTCCTAATTGATAGTTTAACATTACAGATAAATCAAAATTACCAAACTTGAATGTATTTGTAACACTTCCGTAAATATCTGGATTAGAAGTTCCTGAATAAGCGTACAACGCATTATTTTGATTAGTCGTCATTAAAACTCCATTTACAGTTCTAGAGTTTCCATCTGATGCTTTATCAGGATCTTGAATAAATAAACCAGCTCCATCAGTAGGGTCTACTCCGTACCATTGACGTAACCAAAATTCATATAAAGATCTACCTTCAGCAATACGTTTTGTACCATTAATAATTGCATCATCTTTACCTTTTGGCATTTTAATCATTTCATTTTTATTGTGTGCTGCAATCAAACCTAAATCCCATGAAAATTTATCATTGCGAACAATCCCTAAATTCAATGAAAATTCTAAACCACTATTACGCATCTTTCCGATGTTTCTATAAATAGAGTTTCCTGGAACCCCAGCAGAATTAGGTACTGGTTCTGCAAAAATCATATCATTAATATCTTGAAGATAATATTCAATAGATCCTGATACTCTTCTTTTAAACAAAGAGAAATCTAATCCAAAATCCCAAGAATTTTTAGATTCCCAAGTTAAATTAGGATTACCTACTTGACCAAGATAAACTCCCGACTCACCTCCATTGTTGTAACCTAATGAATAAAGATCTAAATCCACTTGATAACCAGGCTCTGCACCAATTCCTCCATCATTACCAACTTGCCCATAAGAAGCTCTTAATTTTAATTCATTAACAACAGAAGATCCAGCTAAGAAAGCTTCTTTATGTATATTCCATCCTGCTGCTGCAGACCAGAAAGTTCCTTGATAATTTTGATCAGAGAATCTAGATGATTTATCTATACGTATAGATCCAGATAATAAATATTTGTTACTGAAATCATAATTTAATCGAGCAAAATACCCTTCTTTTCTAATTACATAATTATATCCAGATGAAGACGTTGGTGTCAAGAAGTTTGACATTTCATAAATTCCTGAAACTGTTTCTCCAATTTTTCTTAAATAACCATAATCTACTTTTCTATCAAAAGATTCATGACCAAGAATAACATCAAAATTATGTAACCCTACTGATTTTTTATAGTTTAATAATTGATTCCAAGTAACCCCTGTATATTTATAAGTTGTTAATCCTAAAGAGGCTGTTCCTGCTGCATCTCCAATTACTTTATTACCATACTCTTTATAAGTGTAATTTCTTACATCATATGTTAAGTTTGTTGTAAATGTCAGCCCTTGTATAATTTTAAATTCTGCAAAAAATCTAGAGTTTATAGCATTAGTATCTTGTCTATTATTATTCAATAATGTTTCTTGTAAAACATTACGTCCTGAACTAGCTGATGCACCTCTACCTCTTGAATCATTTCCATCATATAACGGATTTCCATAAGAATCATAAACTCTTTTACCATTTGCATCATATAAGAATGGAGAATAGATTGGCCCCATTGCACGAGTAAACCAGAATGGATTAATATATGACGAACCACCTCCGTCATCTGCTAATGTAGATTTCACTAAACTACCAGATAAATTCGTTCCTAATTTTAACCAATCTGTTACTTGACTATCAATACTAGTCTTAGCAGTATAACGTTCAAAATCAGACTTAATCACATAACCTGTCTCTTTCGAGTACCCAAAACCAGCATAATAAGAAGTATTATCTGTTGCTCCCGAATAATCTACATCATACTTTTGAAAAGTACCAATTCTTGAAATATAATCTTGCCAATCAAAGTCGTTGTATAACATTGCTGCATCTGTCAATTTACCATCTACAACAACTTTATCATTAGCTACTCCGTAAATATTATTTTTTAAGTTATCTTTAATTAAAGAAGAGTTTGCATAAGCATTTGCCTCTGCTAATGTGTAAGGTAGTTTTGTTGCACTATTAGTAGTTCCTAAAACTCCATTTCGCATAGCTTCCCAAGCTGTCACATAGTAATCTCCAGCTCCAATTCTTGAGTATTCAGGGATTGCTCTAGAGACAACTCCTGTATTAGAAGAAAATCTAAAAGCCCCTTTACCTTTCTTACCTTTTTTAGATGTAATCATAACAACACCATTCGCAGCTGATGAACCATATAATGATGTTGAGGCAGCATCTTTCAATACCGTCAAAGACTCAATATCATTTGGATTCAAATCCTGTAAACTCCCTGTATATACAGCACCATCTACAATATATAATGGAGTAGAAGACAATGTATATGAACTTACACCACGAATTTGCACACTCAATCCAGAACCTGGTTGTCCAGAACCTGTAGAAACTTGCACCCCAGAAACAGAACCATCTAAAACTTTAGCAACGTTTGAAATTGGTCTATTTTCTATGTCTTCTGATTTTATAGTACCAATAGAACCAACTACTGTTTCTTTTTTCTGAACTCCAAAAGCAGTGACAACAGTTTCTTCTAGATCTACTGTATCAGTCTTTTTAGGTTTTAATACTCCTAAATTTGCATTTGTAACAATATACTCTGTCCCATTAATTAATAAAACATCACCAACTTTTGCGTCGATATCAAAGTTTCCATTTTCATCTGTATAAGCCACCTTATCAGTTCCTTTTACTGAAACTTCAATATCAGCTTCAGGAAAACCATTTGCATCATTCACTGTTCCTTTTGTTTGAGCAAATACTGCTGTACTCAACCCAAGAAAAGCTAACAATGACAAAGAAGTCAATTTTTTTCTCATGTGTATTTATAGTTTATTTTAATACAATATTAACATTTTTTAACATGATTAAAAAAAAAAAAATGTTTTTTTTACATTATAAAGTAATATTTTCAATTATTGTTAAATAAAATAAATTATTTTTAACAATAACACCTATTTAATGAAAAATCAATAAATAAAATTAATCTCAACAATATAATATTTTTGTATTATTATAATCAATATCTAATCGTCATGCAAACACTTTTCGAGAATGAAAAATTCAAATGGATTAATTTACAAAATCCAACAAAAATTGAGTTAGATGAAATTGCTACAAAATATTGTTTTCAGAAATTAACGATTGAAGATAGTTTGGAGCCTGGACATTTACCTAAATATGAATCAGATGATTCAAAAGTTTCGTTTTTGTTAATTCGTTTTTTTGATAAAGAACACCGTATGTTGAAAAACACTGTTCGAGAATTTAGTCACAAAATCAGTATTTACATCGGAGTAGATTTTATTGTAACTGTTCATCAAAAGGAAACGGATATTTTCGAGAAAATTCAGAAAAAATATTTAGCTAATACTGATCCTTCTAAAATCATTATCAAAGGAATTTTGTATCGTATTATTTCCGAAACCATCAAAACATATGAAGAACCAGCATATCAAATGGACGAAGAAGTCAATCAACTCGAACATTTAATTTTTACGGATGATTTCAGAAAAATTAAACTTCCTACCTTATATAAAATCAAACGAGAAGCTACAGCTTGCAAAAAAATATTAGATTATACGCTTGAAGCACTGAAAGAATATCGCGCAGATAACAAAAAGACAAGTTCATCACAGGATTTGTACGAAGAAAACGTAAAAATGTTACACTTGCATTCGCAAATTGTAGATGATGTACAAAGTTTGTTAACAATTTACCTTTCGTTAAATGGACAAAAATCGAACGAAATCATGCAAACGCTTACCGTTTTTTCTGCATTTTTCTTACCCTTAACCTTTATCGCTGGAATTTATGGAATGAATTTCGATTTCATGCCCGAGTTAAATTACAAATTAGGCTATCCAATTTGTTTACTTGTCATGTTATTAGTGGTAATTTTTATTTACTTTTGGTTCAGGAAAAAAAAATATTTATAATTCAGTATGATTTTCGTAACGGGAGGAACAGGTTTGGTTGGCGCGCATTTGTTGGTAGAATTGGCAAAAAAGCAACAACCTATTCGTGCCTTAAAACGAAAAACATCGAACACAGCAACCATCCAAAATTTCTTTGCGGAACAAAATGCTTCGCAATTTTATCAATTTATTCATTGGATTGATGGGGATTTGTTGGATGTAACTGAACTTCCGAATTTATTAGACGGAATCGAGACAATTTATCACGCTGCGGCTTTTGTTTCATTTGATGAACGTCAAGAAGAAGAAATTTTCAATACGAATATTTTAGGAACTGAAACTTTGGTAAATGAAGCGATTGATTCTGGCGTGAAAGAATTTTTTTTCATCAGTTCTATTGCTTCAATGGACGATTTGAATCCAGCAACTAAAATGATCGACGAACGTTCTGTTTGGAATAATGGCTTAACACATTCTTCTTATTCTATCTCAAAATTTAGAGCAGAAATGGAAGTTTGGCGTGCTTCACAAGAAGGGATTAAAGTCATTATTATTAATCCTGGTGTAATCATCGGAACATTGGATACTAAACGTGCAAGCGAAAGTTTATTTCAACAAAATTCATCAAAAAGTGATTATGCTCCTTCGGGCGGAACAGGATTTGTTGATGTACGCGATGTGGTGAAGATTTTTTTAGAGTTAATTAATCAACAAGTTTACAATCAAAAATTTGTGGTAATTTCTGAAAATAAAAGTTACCGAGAAGTATTTGATCTTGTTTCGATCAATAGCAAACGTTCAGTCAAAAATGTTTCGAATTCAACCTTGAAAATCATTAAAAATCTATCTATTTTTAGTCGAATCTTTGGTGGAAAATATATGACAAAAGCGAATTATTATTCGTTGACAACTTATACCAAATACGACAATTCTAAAGTTAAAAATTTGCTTCAATACGAATTTATTCCAATCAAAGAAGCAATTGATTATCATTATAAACGCTTTCAAAAGCTGAATTCTACAAAATAGTTTACTTTTGTTTTATGGAACAACAATTCATTTCAACACTTTCAACAACTGCTTCGGAATTAAAATCAGGAAGCGTTTCTGCTAAAAGTCCATCAAATATTGCGTTGGTAAAATATTGGGGAAAAAAGAAAAATCAAATTCCAACCAATAGTTCAATTAGTTATACGTTAACCAATAGCTATACAGAAACTGAATTAAAATTTTCGCCAAAAACATCGGATGCTTTCGAAGTTGAAGTTTATTTAGAAGGTGAATTGAAAGAAAGTTTTACTCCAAAAATCATTACTTTTTTCGAAAGAATTACGGCTTACATTCCATTTTTGAATGAATTCAAATTTGAAGTTCACACACATAATTCTTTTCCACATAGTTCTGGAATTGCTTCTTCAGCTTCTGGAATGTTGGCAATGGCATTATGTTTAGTTCAAATTGAGAATATTCTTGGCGCAAATTTATCAGAAGAAGACGCCAAGAAAAAAGCTTCTTTCTTGGCTCGTTTAGGTTCTGGAAGTGCTTGCCGTTCGATTTACAAAGGTTTGGTTGAATGGGGAGAAAATGATTTTATCGAAGGAAGCTCAGATTTATTTGGAACAAAATATCCTGATACCGAAATTCATGATGTTTTCAAAACTTTTCATGATACCATTTTATTGATTCACGAAGGTCAAAAATCGGTTTCTTCTACTGTTGGTCACAATTTAATGAATGGACATCCGTATGCAGAACGTCGTTTTGTGGAAGCAAATGAAAACTTAAAAGCTTTATTACCAATTTTAAAATCTGGCGATATCAAAGCGTTTGGAGAATTGGTAGAACATGAAGCTTTGACATTGCACGCCATGATGATGATGTCGAATCCTGCATTTATTTTGATGAAACCAAATACAGTTGCTGCTTTAGAAAAATTGTGGGAGTTCCGTCGTGAAACAGGAAATCATTTGTATTTCACATTAGATGCTGGCGCAAATGTACATTTATTGTATCCTTCGCAAGATGCGGAAGCTATTGAAATTTTCATCGAAAATGAATTAAAACAATTCTGTCAAAACGGAAATTATATAAAAGATAAAGTGAGTTTTTAATCACTTCTAAAATAAAAGGTTGTCAATTATTTGATAACCTTTTATTTTTTTATTAATAGTTTCTCCATTAACCCAAAAATAATCAAACTCAAAAAAATACTCATTCCGATAACGACAATGATGTTGCCTAATCCAATTTCTATTGGGAAGAAAACTAATCGTATTGTGGAAATAATAGTTGTAAATAGAACTACTTTTAACCAAAAAATGTAATCAAATTTAGTTTTTGGAAGAATTTGTTTTGGCATTTTATACATCCAAAAAGCAATAAAAATCGCACCTAAAAATGTGCTAAAATGTTGTAGAAATTTATAACCTTTTACTTCAAAATTATTGAAAGGAATTTGAAACCAAGTTTCCTCTAAAGCTAGAATTAATTTCGCAAAATATCCCCATTCGTGTGTGAAAGCATCCCAAAAAAGATGTGAATATGCACCAATTATTATTGAGAGAATTACAATTATCCAATGTTTTTTGAAATAATCAATCCAATCGAAATTTAGGAATTGAGCAAATCGTTCTTTTAAAGAATTTGGTAAATGATGAATTAAAACATTTCGGACAAATAAGTGAAAAACGAAACAATAAATAAGAGCAATTGGTAAGTCAAAATATAAAACACCCCAAAACAAATGACTATGCGTCGCTACAATCTCTATTCGAGAGAAATATTCTAAATCTGGCGACATCGAACCAATGATTAATCCCGTCATCGAAAACCAATTCGATTTTAGTTTTTTTAGCGGAAGAATAATTGCTGGATGGCAAAAAGTTAGTGGCATTTAGAGTTTATTTTGATGCAAAGTAAATCAAAATATCCATTAACTACCAAAACGTTTGATGTTAACTTTTCGTTCCTTAATTTTCAGAATAAGCGGTTCATATTCTGTATTTTGTTCCTTTTCTACCGTTATTTTATTCAAATATGTTTTTGCATAAACATGTTCTGGTAAACTATTTTCTACAAGGTGAAACGTATAATTTCCGACAGGTAAAAAAGCTGTATATTCACCTCTATCATTTGTTTTAACTGTAAAAATCTGTCCATTTTCGTGATTAAAAATCAACGTAAAACCGAATAAATTTGCCGAAACCTGATACTCCAAATTTGAAGATAATTCATACTCAACTTTTCCTCTCACAACACCAGTTTGTTGCATTGGAATAGAAATAGAAGTCGTTTTAGAATTAATATTAACCGCATAATCTTGTGCAAACCATTTTTGTCCAGGAAGTTTGATTAAATAATTACCATAGGGAACTTTTTTATACTTGATATTACCTTCCAAATCTGTAATAAAGTTAGTTTCATTTATCTTCACATTACGACTATCAGCCACTTTATCACCTTCATCAAAAATACCATTTGCATTGTAATCATAAAACACAAACAAATTTAATGTTCCGTCTTTTACATCTGTCACAGTACGTTTCGCAGGCAAATTATATTGTACACCAACTTGCAAATAAGTTTGTTTGCTATTCAATGTTTTCGAATCGTAATGACTAAAATTCGCTTGTGTACTCACAATAAAATTATCAATTGGTTGATAATCTAAAGAAGCTCCAAAAGTTAGGGTATTTCCAAAATTTTTGTCAATATTATAATAAGTAGAAACTGCTGTATTCAATTTTTTTTGAAAAAAACTTTGACGAAAACTCGCAGAATTTGTAAAACGTTCTAATTGATGATTTAAATTATTCATCGAATAAACTTCTGCAATCATCATACTTCCTCTTTGATAAATTGAGTTTAACTGAAAGTTTTTAACACTCCACGTTAATTGTCCATAAACAATTGGATCAGCATTTCTCAATTCTTTTAGTTCAGAAAATCCTCCCAAAGCATTCAACACCAACTGATGCACACGAGAATTAGACAACCACGTAAATGTTCCGTTTAAATAAGCTGATTTAAAATCCATCGGCATATACTTAAACGTCTCATAATTCAGAATATTTGATTTTTCTATATTCAATTTAGGAGAAATCGAAAGGTTAAAGTGACTTGCCAATTTGAATGATATACCCGTCTCAAAACGTAACGCTTTCGACTCATTCGCTTGTGTATAATTCATCAAATATGGATCGATAGATTTCGGATTATTGTTCGTAACCGTTAATGAAGACCATAACGAAAATTTAGAAAACGTACGTTGCAAACGCTGATTCAGATACAAAGCTCCACGTCGCGTTCCAGGATAATATCCTGAGCTGTAATAATTGGAACTATAAAAATCAAATTTACCTATTGTTCCTGAAACATTTGCAGAAACTGATAATGAATTTTCGACATCATTTGTTGCTTTAAATTTAGACAAACCATACCCAAATTTCATCGAAAAATTCCACTTGTTTGGTGTAATCCATTTGTAACCATTTGTCAAAATAAAGTTCGTTGTTGAATAAGTTCTATCAAACAAAGCTGTTGTTTCTAATTCGTTTTTATCTTTTATTAAAAATCGTCCATTCGCAAAAGTTGTGTTGCTATTCTTGAAAACATCGTTCGTCAAATCATCTAATAAATTGTAATTTTTTTCGACCGTTCCGACTACAATTCGGTTATCATTCTTATCATAATTATTAAACAACATCACTCCACGTCCGTTAACTGGAATATCAAAATCGTTGTTGTTGATTGATCCTATTAAAATTCCTTTGTCTTTGCGTTGATATTTCACCCAAGAATCTGTCAAAACCATGTCTTGATTCTTATTCCAAGTTGTTCCATTAATATTATATGCAAATTCATTCAACCCAACCGAAAATTCTTGATGAGCCATTAAATTATAATTCGCATTAGCAGAATTAATATCGCGAGCAGTTAATCGAACATAATTTGAAGAAAAATTGGTCCAATTCTGATTTAGCATTGTTGGATCTATATACACACGATTGGAACTTGCATTCTGAATGGTAAAAAACACATTTCCTGCAAAATCTTTGGTCGTTGTATAACCCGAAACATTTGCCTGAAAACTTTCAATTTTAATCATATCTCGGTCTACATATTTAGAAAATCGAACAATTTTTTCTTGAAAAGCTTCAACTATAAGTCGTTTGTTATTATAAGTATAACTTCCTCTGAAATCAGGAAGTACATTGGTTAACAAAATTTCTTCGGCTTGATTTCCCATATTCATTACTTTTAATTCATAATGAATAGAATCTCCTTCTTGACGGTAAAAAATATTACTCTGGACAGGAAAAATTTTGATGTTTCTCTTTTGCAAAACAACAACTGAAGTAACAGATTTTCCTATTTCTTTTTTACTTAAAAAATCAATAATATTGAATTCTAAATCTAATTTCCCAGCCATTTGCGATTTACTCACCGTAAATTGCATAGGAATAAAAGCCTTCTTGTTTGGATTGATTTTTATTTGAAGATTATCTTGCGAATACGATCTTATAGCCGAAGGGATTTTAAGTCCTAGACGAGCATTTATCGTATCATTGTTTGTATTTTCTAATTGAAGAATAACAGAAAAGTTGTTGCTATCTTCTAATTTAACTTCTTTTATTGTACTAAATTTCAATCCGTTATTTATTGTTTGAGCACGTAAGTTTTGTCCGCTAACAAGGAAAAGCAGAATAAAAAATACGCTTCGAAAATTATGGCTTGAAAAGAACATATTGTTTTACAGAGGTGTAATCGTGTACAACAAAGAAGTTGAATAATTCCCAGGTTTGCTATTCAAAATTTTATTATCCGACGGAGTTGTATAATAAATAATATTATACTTTTTTGAAGCTGTTTTAGAACTATTCGTCATCAATGATTGATTGTAATTCGAAAGTTTTATAACCTTAGAAAGATTATTTGTTTCGGTGTCTTTTATCTGAACATTGATTGAATTTAATTCCAAATTCTGCGCATCACTTGATTGTAAATATTGATTAATCGACGAAACTTGAATATCGTAAGCTGTATCAGAAGAAACAATTAAGCCATTTTGATATTCTTTCTTCACACCATTTCTATAATCTTGTATTGTATTGAAAACCAATTCTGCATTTACAGCAGAACCATCGACCGCAATAGAAAACGCCGGAGCTGATTCGTAATTTCCGTTTGGACTAATTTGCATTTCAATCGGAAAAAGACTTTTACCAATCAGGGTTCCAAATTCATTCAATAAAGAAAACTCGAATTGAATAGGATAATTGTTCCATGATTTTAGAGCATTTAGATATGTTCCTGCATCTATCACAATATCATAATTCAGTACAATTGCACCATATTTTCCTGCTGGTGTTGCTATTGTTAAAGGTGAACTTCGAATAAAATAATTTGGAGAAAAACTCATCGCGATGTTATTCTGAATAACTCCTAATTGATTTATTGTAGGATAATTCTCTGAATAATATTGAGAAGTTGTATAATTATTGAATTTCAATTTCAGTTTTTCGACAGGAAATTCTTTTTTCTCAGAATTTACAATAGGCGAGACAACACGCGCAACTAAAGACCAATTTTTATAATTTAAAGCACCAGACATGTGCATTTCTACAGCCACAACATTAGTCACCGTAACTCCACTACTTCCATTTACTTGCACCCAACCATTATTGTGGGCATTTAACGTAAACTGAGCAGACACTGCGATTGTCAACAATAATGTTATGGTTGAAACTATCTTCTGAAACAAGTTACTATTTATCATTTGAGAACGTCAATTCAGCAATTTTCAATTGATCATCTTTCTCAAAACTTAAAGTTGAGGTAACAATATACGAGCCTTTTGGCAAATCCTTTGGCAATGGTATATATACAATTCTTTTATCATTGGGTAAACTATAGAAAACTGCATCTTGCAATTTTGTTTGTTGACCATTTTCTTGATTAATGATTTCATTTGTAATCGTTCCTTCGCTCCAAACATTTCCTTCATTGGAAATATTAAGCACCAAACGATTTTCAGTTTTATCGTAAACAAAATTTGTAAACTCTACATTTGTATCACGTGCAATATTTAATCGTTGATAAATTTTGATACCTGTACGAATCGAGAATATAATATTTTCTCCACTTTTATTTTGTCCAGCAATCGGATTTGTTTGCGTGATGTACATCATTGCTGTATGCACACTCTCTGCATTTATCTTTTCTGGAACTTGCATCAGAACTTCTATTTCTTTTGATTCTTTTGGCAAAAGTGTAAATGTATTACTTGGTAAAACTGTGATCCAGTTTGCATTACTTGTTGGTAAAGTATTAGGTTCAGAGACTACATTACCTCCAAACTCATCATACTTCCAATCATTAAAAGAAACAGACAACTCTAATGTATGTACATCACTTACATTGGTTACCATAATCTTTTTACGCTCAGACTCACCAGGATTTAACGCAAAATAAGTCCTTGGTGGACTTACAGATATACCTGATTGCGCACTAATCTTAGTTGAAATGATTAATGCTAAAAAAGAAAAGATTGTTAAAAAACGAAGAACTTTCATAAGCAAAAAAAGAAGTGATATTTTTCAATACCACTTCCTATTTTTTATATTATTGTGCCTCAATTGTATAAGTTACAGTAGTTGTATAAACAGTAGGATTCTCAACATTATTATATTTATTTACATAATCGTTGTTTCCTATTCCGTTATAAGCAACGTTGAATTTTAAATCTGTACCACCAACTTTGCTAGAAATTAAACTAGCATAAGAATTAGTTAATTTTACATTTTCATCAAAAGTAGCATCTGTTAATGTAGTATTACTTCCTAAACTTGCTTGTAAATTAATTGTATTTACAGCGATTTTACTATCACCTTCTTTTCTAACTAAGTTTTCATTTTCAGATTTTACTTTTACAGCAAAACCACCAGTACTATATACAATTAAGTGGTCATTCATAGTTTTTGTAACACCGTTAGAATAATCTTCTTTAGTTTGATATTCTAGATCAACTGTACTATTAGCACCAATAAGAATTGTTTGAATTGGGTATAATTTTACGTTTAATGTTGCTGTTGCTGTTTTAGGCCCAGGCCCAGTCGTATTCGTAACTTGTGCTAAAGCTGTTCCAGAAACTAATCCACAGAAAATTGTTAAAAAAAATGCTAATTTTTTCATGATTTTAAAATTTGTTAAAAATTTATTAAAAAATATTTGTTAAATAATCTGGTAGTTTGTATATTTAAGATTGGTTATTCTCAAATTCCATTGCAAATGTAGAAGTTGTTTTTGTTCTAAAAAAGATTAAATCATACCAAAAGATGATGAAAAACGACATTTCTAACTATTTAATTCGGAGTACTTTGTCTGAATTTAGTCGGAGAAATCCCCGTGTTTTTCTTAAAAAACGCAGTAAAATTGGTTTCTTGAAGGAAATTGAGTTCCAGCGCAATCTCTTTTATTGACATTTTTGAGTTGACTAATAAAATCTTTGCATTTTTCATCAATTCTTCAACAATCATTCCTTTTGCTGTTTTTCCAAAAACGATTTGAGTTGCTTTATCTAACCTTCTTTTTGTAATAAAAAGTTTATCACTGTAAAAAAATACTTGTTTATTTTCCTTGACATTTTCTTGCAAAAGTTTTTTGAATTTTGTCGCAAGTTCTACATCAAAATCATCTTGTATAAATTGGCTTTGCATATCAAATGTTTCCATTTGACCATTGATAATAATACGTTCCAAAAGATTATGAGCAAGCTTCATATCTAATTCATTTTCGAATGCAGTAAAGAAATATTGCAAATAATTAGCCTCAAAAATTGGAGCAGAACAAATTGTATTCTCAACAATATTTATAATATCTCGCGAAAAAAGTGTAGAATTTTCTAACTTCAAGTTCTCTTCGATTGATTTTGAATAAAATTCTTGTTTAAAAACAATATAATAAGCATCAGTACGAGTAGTTTGTTTCACAAATTCTTGAGAGATATTGGGAGCTATAAAAAGAAAATGGTTTTTAGGAATCGAATATTCTTTTCCATTTATTTTATGAACAAATTTTTTAGAACCAGACCAGATTATTCCAAAATACTCATCAACAGATAACTCTTTTCTCAATTTTTCTGTATGTAGGATATCATTCAATTCAAATGCAGTTATACCTACATCAAAAACCAAATTATTATAAACTTTACGATTATTCAACAACATACGTCTATACTATTTTATCAGTGTTATCAATGCAAAATCACGACCTTTTTTAACCAAATTAATTGATTTAAATCAAGTTATAATTTTAGTGCTCCAAAAATAATAAAATACAATATGCTATTTAAGTATTTTAAAAAATTAACTAAAAAAGAAAGCTTATTTTAAATGAATAAAAAAAAGTCTCAATAAATATTGAGACTTTTAAATGTATTATAATGTAGAAATTTTCTAATAACCTTTTGCTCCTTGCTCTCCTTTTACAATCGCTAAAGCAGATGATGTTCCAATTCTTTTCACGCCTAAAGCGATCATTTTTTCAGCTTCTTCTGTCGTGCGAACTCCGCCAGAAGCTTTCACTGGAAGCGAACCTGAATTTTCAAGCATCAATTTAATAACATGCTCGTTTGCTCCATTTGGTTCTCCATTTTCAGTTTTATAAAAACCTGTAGAAGATTTTACAAAAACTTTTGATGCATTTTCTTCACCTGCTTTCTCTAAAACAGTATCACGAATTAATTGTGTTATACCAACAATCTGTTCATCTGTTAAAGCAGCAGTTTCGATAATCCATTTTACAACTTTACCTTCACGCAATGCGACTAATGTTGCAGCTTCTACTTCTTCTTTTACTTTATCGCTATCACCTTTTTTGAATGCTTCGTAGTTGACTACAAAATCTAATTCATCGGCTCCATCAGCAATTGCTTTTTGCGCTTCTCTCAACTTTTCATTCAAATCGTAAGTCCCTTCAGGAAAACCAATTACAGTTCCCAAAACAACATTCGATTTTTTCTCATCCAATAATTCACGAACTGATCTTACATAATCAGGACGAATCATTACTGCATAGATATCATTATCAATAGCTTCTTGTGCCAACTTGTGCACCATATCTAATGTATCAGAATTCGAAATACCTGCTTGTTCAGGTGTTTTAAGATACGTCGAGTCTAAATATTGATTAATATTCATCTTTGTATATTAAAGTTTTATTTGTCTATCTATTGGTTGCTCCAACGAAATTATAGTTTCTGTACGTGTAACCCCATCAATTTGCTGAATTTTTTTGTTCAACACATTCATTAAATGTAGATTATCACGACTCAAAATTTTAAGGAAAATCCCATAATTTCCTGTTGTAAAATGAGCTTCCACCACTTCTGGAATTTCTTCCAAAGCTTTCACAACTAATTTATAAGAAGAAGGTTTGTCCATAAAAACACCAACGAATGACATCGTTGAATAGCCTAAAATTGCAGGATTTACAATTACTTTTGTCGAATCAATCACACCAGAAGCCTCTAATTTCTTAATGCGTTGATGAACTGCCGTATTTGATATACCTAATTCTTTTGCTAATTGCGAAACAGGTATGTTTGCATTATCCATAAAGGCATTCAGAATCAACTTATCGATTCCGTCAATCTCAACCTGACCATTTTCGTGGATTCTCACCTATTCTTAAAATTATACCGCTACAAATTTAATATTTTAAAATGGTATAAACGGGAAAATGGTCGCTATATCCACCGAAATATTTTCCGCCAACAAAAGTTCTAAATGGCAAACCAGTTGATTTTCCGCCTGTATTCTTCAAAAAATCAGCATCAAAAATATCTGTTTTTATATATTCTAAATTTGATTGAGAAGTAAAAAATCCTTTCGAAAAAAGCTGTTGATCAAATAACATCCATTGTTTTTTAAAGATCATCGAACCCCTTTTATACGATTGTAGACTGACCATTGGATTGAATAATTCGTTTCGGTTTATCTCTTCTTGTTTAGAACGTGTATCCAATTCATCAATTAAGTCAGAATTTGTTGGAGAATCATTAAAATCTCCCATCACAACAATTTTCTCCGAATAATTTTCGGTTAACAAATCGTTAATTCTTTTTCGAATTGTTTTAAAAATATGTTGACGTTTTAATTGATTGATTTCTTTATCAATTTTAGAAGGTAAATGAACAATAAAAATATGAATAATTTCGCCAACTAAAATTCCTTTTACATACAAAATATCTCGTGTATAAGATTTTGTATCATACTGATCTTTAAAGATAAATCTAATTGGTTCGCTTTCTATAACTTCAAAAAATTGTTGACGATAAATTAATCCAACATTTATTTTTCTTTCGTCTAATGATTTATATAAAAGTGTTTTATAATCGCCATCTTTCAAAAAATCATTTTGAATCAAATCTTGCAAAACCTCTTCATTTTCAACCTCAGCCAAACCAACCAAACATGGTAATTCATTTGTTTCTAATTTGCCAATTTTAGAGATGCAAAATGCAATCTTATTCACCTTTGTATCGTAACGATTATCTTTCCATTTGATAAAATTACTTGGCAAAAAAGATTTGTCTGAAGATTTAGAATAAAAATTTTCGACATTATAAAATGCGATTGTCGCTAGATTTTGTTTCAAAAGAATTGTTTTTATGCAAAATTAAGAAAGAAACTAAGTGTATAAAAATTGGTTTCTTAAAAGAATTAAATAGACAGCTCTTTCAAAAGTGAAATTATACATGAAGTTGAAAAAAAAAACAGTCAAAAATTATCAACTTGAACAATTTTGTTTCAATAAATTATCAACTTGACGACCTATCAAAAATCATGTTAAAAATTATACTAAAATTAGTGTAAATGATTGATTTATGGTCAACTTAATCTGCTAAATATTGTATATTTGCAAAGTTTGCAGTTTCTGCATTCAAAATTGAAAAAATGTATTTTTAATTGACTATTATTAAAATAGTCTCAAAAAAATTTAAAACATAATGTCAAAAATTCATTACACACTTACGGATGAAGCTCCGATGTTGGCAACTCACTCATTTTTGCCAATCGTACAAGGATTCACGAAAACAGCTGATATTACAATCGAAGTTCCAGATATTTCTTTAGCTGGACGTATTTTAGCTAATTTCCCTGAATTCTTAAAAGAAGAACAAAGAATTCCTGATGCTTTAGCAGAATTAGGAGCTTTGGCGACTACTCCGGAAGCAAATATCATTAAGTTACCTAATATTTCGGCTTCTGTTCCTCAATTAGACGAAGCGATTGCAGAATTGCAAGCGAAAGGTTTTGCTGTACCAAATTATCCAGCTGAACCAAAAAATGAAGATGAAAAAGCAATCAAAGCTAGATACGGAAAAGTTTTAGGTTCTGCTGTAAACCCAGTTTTACGTGAAGGAAACTCTGACCGTCGTGCGCCTAAAGCTGTTAAAAACTATGCAAAAGCAAATCCTCACAAAATGGGAGCTTGGGCTACAGATAGCAAAACAGAAGTTGCTTACATGAAATCTGGTGATTTCTACGGTACTGAAAATTCTACTACGTTAGAAAACGCAACTGAATATACAATCAAATTTTACGGAGAAGATGGTTCTGTTCAAGAATTAAAATCAGCAGCGCCTCTAAAAGCTGGAGAAGTAATTGATTCTTCTGTAATGAACTTAAACTCTTTAAAATCATTTGTTCAAGAAGCGATTCAAGAAGCAAAAGACAAAAACGTATTATTGTCTGCTCACTTAAAAGCAACAATGATGAAAGTTTCTGATCCTGTTATTTTTGGAGCAATCGTTGAAACTTTCTTCAAAGATGTTTTTGTAAAATATGCTGATACTTTCAAAGCATTAGATATTAATCCAAACAATGGTTTAGCAGATTTATTCGAAAAAATAAAAGGTCAACCTCAAGAAGCAGAAATCAAAGCTGCAATTGAAGCTGATCTAGCAAACGGACCACGTGTAGCAATGGTTAATTCTGATAAAGGAATTACGAACTTCCACGTTCCTTCTGATATTATTGTTGATGCTTCTATGGCTGCATTGGTAAGAAACGGAGGTAAAATGTGGAACAAAGATGGCGCTGAAGAAGATACTGTAGCGATCATCCCTGACCGTTCTTATGCTGGTTTCTACGAAGCTGTTGTAGACGATATGAAAGCAAATGGAGCGTTAGATCCTACAACAATGGGTTCTGTTCCTAATGTTGGATTAATGGCTCAAAAAGCGGAAGAATATGGTTCTCACGACAAAACTTTCCAAGCTCCTGCAAACGGAACAATCAAAGTTGAAGACGCAAACGGAAACACATTATTAGAGCAAAAAGTTGAAACTTCTGATATTTTCAGAATGTCTCAAACGAAAGACGCTCCTATTCAAGACTGGGTTAAATTAGCGGTTAACAGATCTCGTTTATCTGATACTCCAGCAATTTTCTGGTTAGATAAAGGAAGAGCTCACGATCAACAAATCATCAAAAAAGTTGAAAAATACTTAGCTGATCACGATACAACAGGTTTAGATATTCGTATCATGGACGTTAAAGACGCGATGAAAGAAACTTTAAGCCGTGCAAGAGAAGGAAAAGATACTATTTCTGTTTCTGGTAACGTTTTACGTGACTACTTAACAGATTTATTCCCAATTTTAGAATTAGGAACTTCTGCTAAAATGTTATCTATCGTTCCATTAATGAACGGAGGTGGATTATTCGAAACTGGTGCGGGAGGATCTGCTCCAAAACACATCGAACAATTCGTAGAAGAAGGTTACTTACGTTGGGATTCTTTAGGTGAGTTCTTAGCATTACAAGCTTCTTTAGAGCACCTTTCTCAAACACAAGGAAATGCAAAAGCTCAAACTTTAGCTGATGCTTTAGATGAAGCAAATGCTAAATTTTTAGCAACTGACAAATCTCCAGGTCGTAAATTAGGAACTATCGATAACCGTGGTTCTCATTTCTATTTAGCTATGTACTGGGCAGAAGCGTTAGCAAATCAAACAAAAGATGCTGATTTAGCTGCTAAATTTGCTCCTGTTGCAAAAGCTATGGAAGAAAACGAAGCAAAAATTAACGAAGAGTTAATCGGAGCGCAAGGTAAACCTCAAGATATTGGTGGTTACTACAAAGCAGATTTTGCTAAAACAACTGCTGCAATGCGTCCATCTGCAACATTAAATGCAATTGTTGACGGAATCTAATCCAACACAACATTTCTTTATAAATTTAAAACCTCGAGAAATTCTCGAGGTTTTTTTGTTAAAGTCTTTTAATTAAATTCATTAACAAAAATTAACATTATTCGAGAAGAAAAATCGTCATTCAATCAAAAGTTATGATAAATTTTAATAAAAAGTATGAATGAAAATCATCTAAATAATGATAATTTTAAGAATTCAAATTCATTCTATTAGATTAATCATTCTCGCATGAAATATATTTATTTACTCGCATTATACTTTTGCTCGATTACAACTTTTGCGCAATCAAAATTGGAAACGGCTATAAAAAGTCTGGATACAAATTACGCTCAAGAAAAAGTTTATTTATTATTTGATAAGGAAGATTACATTGCTGGAGATAATATTTGGTTCAAAGCTTATACATTAAATGGCTACAAACCAAGCTTAATTTCTACAAATCTTATTGTTGAATTATACGATAAAGACAAAAAATTAATCAACCGAAAATTGGTTCCGATTGTGAACGGTGAAAGTGACGGAACACTGAATACCAAAAACGAAAACGAAGAAGGAATTTACTTTGTAAGAGCCTACACAACGTACATGACTTTCTTCTCAGAAGAATTTCAACATATCAATCAAGTCAAGATTTATAATCCAAATTCTAAATTAAAACTTGTTCCAAATCCAAATTTAAAATGGAATGCAAAAGCTTTTGCGGAAGGTGGAAATTTTATTCAAAATCAGACAACTAAATTTGCTGTAAGATTAAAATCGGACGAAGATTTACCAAAAAAATGGAATGGTTTTGTATTCGAGAAAAATAATCCTACCAATAAAATTACAACATTTGATAATCTAGATGAAAACGTTGCGACTTTTGCGTTGAGAGCAGAAGAAGGCAAATCTTATCAAGTACAATTAAATGACGAAAAAGGAAATCAACAAATTATTGATTTACCTGAAGCTAAAAAAGATGGGATTCTGATGAAAGTTGTTCGAAATAGCAAAGACATTGTGATCCAATTAAAAAGCATCAATCAAGAAAATCCTTTATTGAATCATAAAATTATTGGAACAATTAATAATGAACTTGTAATGAGTTCTCAAATTGTAAAAAGTGTGGAATCGGTTTCAACTTATGTTCCAAAAGAGGTTTTAGACAATGACAAAGGTATTTTGAACATTGCCATTTTTGATGCAAATGATATTCAGGTTGCTCATCGTTTGATATTTATCAATCCAAAAGAATCGTACAAAAAACCTGAAATTTCTTTCGAAACAACGGCTAATCCACGAGAATTAAACACAATTAAGGTAAAATATCCTGAAGAAATTAATTTTTCGGCTGTTATCAAAGATCAAAAAAATAATGATGAAGACAATTTAATTTCTGCAATGTTATTGACGCGAGATTTTAGTTCGAAAATTAATCATCCTACACAATATTTTAAAAATAATGAATTCTCAGAAAATCTGGATGCGCTTTTAATAACAGAAAAATGGAAAAGATTTAATTGGGAAGATTTAGTGGTTGGAAATATCGTAAAACCTACTATTGACAACGATCGTAGATATCTTTCCTACAAAGTGAAAGCATATAATAACGGGAGAGAATTGAGCAATGCTTCGTTGAGTATTATTTATAAAATGCAGAATAATGGAAAAGAATTTGCAACGCTTGATACTGATTATGAAGGAAACTTCGAGATGAATAATTTGTTTTATTATGGGCCAATGGCGATGAATTATTTCTTGAATTCGGAAAATGGAAAATCTGCCAACAACGGAACTTTAACTTTATCTGTTGTGCCAAATTATAAAAGTACAAGTTATAAATCCAAATTGCCTGCAACGCCTTATTTATTAGAAGAAATTACGAATAAAGAAGAAGTCGAGAAGCAGAATACGTATAAACAGAACATCAAAATCATCAATGATAAAAGTATTCGTCTGAAAGAAGTTGTTGTAAAAGCGGATAAAAAATCGAAAACTGAGAAGCTGAACAATGAATTAAGTAGCGGAATGTTCAATAACATAAACGAAACTGTGATAGATTTCGTAAACGAATCTCAGCCAATAGAAGGTTATACAAATATTATGGACTTTTTAGCTGGACGAGTTGCAGGATTAACGGTTTCTAACGGAGTTCCAAAAATTAGAAATTCTGAAGTTGCAATTTATTGGAACGAAATGAAAATGACTTCAGATAATTTAACTAGTATTAATCCTAGAGATATTGCGATGGTAAAAATTTTCAAAGGCGCTGGTTTACTTGGTAATGCAATTGCAATTTACTCTAAACGAGGAAGTGATGCGCCAGTTGATAACACGCCTATGTTACCTAATAATTTAATTCAAATTGGTGGTTATAATCAATCCCTTCCATATTTTAACAATGATGATTACGAATCGCTTTACAACGATGTTCCGAATGACATAAGAAGTACTTTATTTTGGAATCCTAATTTGTATACAGCTCCAGGAGAAGACACAGAAATAGAATATTTCAACAACGATAAACCAAAAGATTATCAATTAACTATAATTGGTTTCGATGAAAAAGGAAATCCTGTTTATTATGAAGGAAAAATAAATTAAATCAAAAACCTCAAGAGATTCTCGAGGTTTTTGGTTTTAATCAAATTCGTCGATAATATAGTAGGGTTTGTCGATTTTAAAGTTCAAAAAGAATCGATTTGGAGAATATTTGTTTAAAATTAATTCAACATGAAAACATTTATTCAACTTATCATTTTATTTAGCGCTAGTTTTCTATTTGCTCAAAACTATACACTAACAGGCGAAGTTATGGAGCAAAATAAAGCGCTTCCTTATGTTGACATTACCTTATCTAATCAAGACACAATTATCAATTTAACAACAGATGAACTTGGAAAATTCGCTATTGAAGCAAAGAAAAATACGTACAAATTTGAAATCAACTATTTTGAAGAAATTGTTTTTCAGAAAGATATTCAATTGAATAATTCTATCGATTTAGGAAAGATTGAAATTAAAACATCTACAAACTTGAAAGAAGTTGTCGTTGGAGCAGAAAAGAAAATCATGGAACGAAAAATCGATCGGTTTGTTTTCAATGTAGAAAATTCTACTTCAGCGGCTGGCGGAACTGCAATGGATGTTTTGCGCGTCACTCCTGGTTTGAATGTAACAAATGATAATATTGCGGTTTCTGGAAAAAATTCTGTAATGGTTTTGATTGATGACAAACCAACTTATATGTCACAAACGGATTTGATTAATTATTTGGAAAGTATTAGCGCTTCTGATATTTCAAAAATTGAAGTCATCACGACTCCGCCTGCAAAATATGAAGCAGAAGGAAATAGTGGAATTATAAATATTGTAACAAAAAAAATAAAAAATAATAGCTGGAATTCCACTATTGGAGCATCATATACGCGAAGTAAAAGAAACACAGAGCGCTACAATGCAGCTTACAATTTACAAAAAGATAAATGGACAGTTCAGACTTCGTTGAATGCTGGAGATAGAAGATTTCTGAGAACATGGAACAACGAATTATTTTTCTCTGATGCGCGCAGACACAACATTTCTTACACAGATTATATCAACAAATATCTAGGAGGACGATTCTCTGTTGATTATAAATTAACCGATAAATGGACAATTGGTTCTAAATTTTCATTCAACAATTCGAAATATAATTCAGAAAATCCACAAGAAATGTTTTTCAAGAATTTAACGAACGAAGTTTATCAAACAAATAAAGGAAATTCATTCGAAAATGGTAAGACGAATCAATCTTTGGTCAATCTTTATTCTGAATTTGCACTTGATTCATTAGGTAAAAAGATTTCATTTGATGCCGATTACGCCAATTATTCATCTCCTATGAATAGAACTTATGCAACCAATTCTTACAAAAATAATCAGTTAATAGAAGATTCTTTTTTTGGTGGAAAAAGTAATTTAAACAATCGTATTGAGAATTTTTCATCTAAAATTGATGTAGAACTTCCTTTAACAAATTTCAATTGGAGTTTTGGGGCTAAATTTTCGCAATCAAAATCAAATAATTTGGTTGAAGCATATAAAGCAGACGAAAATTACAACTATACATTTGATGAAAATTTGTCGAATCTTTTCAAATACAAAGAAAATAACGAAGCAATTTATTTGAACGGAAGTAAAAAGTTTGGAGAAAAATGGCAGATGCAAGCTGGTTTGAGATTAGAAGCAACACAAACAGAAGGTTTTTCGAGAGAAAATAATCAAACGAATAAAACAGATTATATCAAACTGTTTCCGTCATTTTATTTGTTGCACACTTTTGATAAAAGTAAAAGTTTAGGAATTAATTATTCGCGTCGTATCAATCGTCCAAATTACGAAAGTTTAAATCCTTTTCGAATGATACAAAACGAATATGTTTACAACGAAGGAAATCCTTTTTTGAAACCAGCTTTTACACACAATTTAGAACTTACTTTTACTTACAAAAAATTTGATACTCGACTTTATTATTCAAGTTTGAGAGATGGTGTCAATCAAGCTTCAATCATTGATGAGAACACAAAACATAATACTTTTGTTTGGATGAATTTTGTAGATTCGGATAGCTTTGGTTTGAGCCAAAATATGACGATAAATCCTACAAAATGGTGGTCAAGCGTTACTACTTTTGAAGTTTCTTATTCGAGCGCAAATGTTGCAATTTCTTCTAAGCGATTCAAAGGTTGGTCGAGTTCATTATTTTCGACAAATGATTTTACGCTTAATCAACAAAAAACGATGTTTATTAACTTGATTTATTTTCAAAATTTTGGAGAAACTTTCCAAAATTATAAACTAAAACCTTATGCTCGTTTCAATCTTTCGTTCAAATATTTGATGTTAGATAAAAAATTAGAATTGAGTTTGAATGCAACAGATATTTTCAAAGCGCAAGAATATTTATCACAAAATAACAATGGAATCGTACAAACTTTTGCGAATGTATGGGATACTCAAAGCATAAGAATTGGATTGAATTATAAATTCGGAAGTAATAAATTATCAGTAAAAAATCGCGAAACTGGAAATCAAGATGAAGTAAATAGAATGTAAAAATAATAATAAAAGACGATTTTATAAAATCGTCTTTTATTATTTAAAACCTCGCTTGCACTTGCACACTTCCCGTATGTATTGGCTTATTTTCTTCGGTTTTTCGTCCATCATACGAAATATTCAATTGCAAAAAACTTGTGATTTGCCGTTGGATTTGCAACTGCCAAACAAAATTATTTCCAGCGCGCAAACCTTCCATCATTTGATTTCCAACAACAGATTCTTGGTTTCCGATAAATTTATTGTTGATAAAACTAAAACTTCCCAACAAACTCATTTTATCCGAACCGTTCCATTGAATTTCTGTTCCCAAATCCGACTGATTTAATTGCTCTTCACCCGAAACATTCTTCTTATTTTGATAATTATAAAACAACGACGCAACAAGATTTTTTTCTGTTTGATACGTAATTTTTGGTGATAAACGAAGATTATTTAACTTATATCGTCTACTCAAAAATAATTCAGAATCGCTGTTAATCACCATATATTCAGTATCGAAACTTGCGATTAGATCTTGCAAAATCTTATAACGCGCTTGCAACAAATAACTGTCTGAATCACGGTATTCAGAACCTGTGTAAACATACGTTTGGGATTGTTGTTGATTGTAAATAAAATTTGACGACCATTTATATTGTGTTCCTTGATTAAAGAAAATCGACGAACGAATACTTCTTGTTTTACCTAAAATTTGAGCCGAATTCGTAAAAGGATTCCATTCTAACGTCGTTCCTTCTTTGCGCAACGAGTTACTTGCCGAGATATTTTGCTGAAACATCCAACGATTCCAGAATTCATTTTCGGTATTAAAAACTTGTTTTGGACGAAAACGCAACGTAAAATTGAATTGATTTTTATTCGTTTTCAAATACTCGATTGTATTCGTATACACGCGAATATAATTTGCTTGGTCGATAAATTCTGCCACTTCAAACTCGTCAATTTGCTCAATTCCATCGCCGTTATAATCCGTCCATTTGTAAATTCCCATTCCATCCGAAACTTTTACATACTGAAATTCACGCTGCGGTTCCACACCGCTTCCCACTTCATAATCTACATTTAATTGTAAACCTTGATTGAAAAAAGCTTTGTACCATTTTACGCTTCCTGTCATAAAATCTTCGTTCGGCGCATCTAAAAATTGATAATTAACTCGTCGATAATGGAAATTTAAATTTAATTGATGATTTTGTTTTTGTATTAATGTTGAATTAAAAATAGCTCCTTTACTTTGTTGAATATTTTGCCAAGTCCCTAAACGAACCGAATCGTCTTGACGTTGATAAACCGTCAAATCGATTTTATGACCAAGCGAATCTGCAAAACCTCCTTTCAACTGAAATTCATTCCATTTAAAACTTAAATCTGATTTTTGATTTTTTGTCAAATCATCCATGTCATTATTCTCGCCCCAAACTCTCGCTCCAACCCAAAATTTATTTCCAATTTTTCGTTTTCCATCTACCATATAACGCGCAAAATTGGTATTTTGAAGCGTTGCTTTTGTTGATAAAATATTTGCTTGCGCAACGATTTCGTCTTTTTCAGTTTTATAATTTGCATCAAGTTGATTTCTCAAACCTTTGTACAAACCAGTATTTTCAAGATAATCGAATTTATATTGTGCATTAAATTTTTCTTTCCAAGATGAATTGATTTTTGTTGTGATAAAATTCTGATTTACGCCACTTAATTCTTGTTCCAAATTAAAATCTCGTGCAAATTCAACAGCTCGTAAACGCTCTGCACTTTTATAATTTTTATTAATAAAATTCCATTCCGCATAAGGTGTAATTTTCCAATTTTTGAAAGAAAATGTTTTTTCACCATAAACACGAGTTGCTAAACCAGAATTGTTTTGATCATCAATCGATGAAAATAAATTTTGATCATAATTACTCAAACCTAAATTAAAACCAACATTTCCATTATCTCTCAATTGATATTGTCCATTCAACGTATAAATCTGCAACTTTTTAAGCGAAATTAATTGCTTTATTGGTTCATAATCACCTCGTAAAACTCCAGCAATTGCTTCGTTATATTGAAAGACTTTCCCATTTTGATTCGCATTTATTTGTCGATAATTTCCTTGATTAGCTCCAACATACGTGAAAGCCACTTGATACAATTCATCGTTTGGATCTGTCGAATATTCAAAGATATCTAATCCATTTTGATTTACTTTTCGATACAAGATTTTATTCGAATCATACGTCGTTTTCTCTGCAGAAACGGTGTACATTTTATCTGGATCATTCCCTGCATTTGCCAAAATTTGCTTTTCAGCATCTGTCAAATCATTTCCAAGTGAATTATTCTTCGAATCTCCTTGAGAAAAGAAAAAACCTGACAATTTCAATCGTTCCGATTCATATTCAGCTCCACCATAAAGTAAAACTTGTGAATAATTTCGAGAATTGTACAAATACTCCACATTAATGCGCGTATTTGCGGTAATCAATCGGTTTGAAGTGAAAGAAATTTCTCCTGTATTGTAATTAATTACATAATCATTTTGCTCGCCACGCTCCAACAAAACACCATCAATATATACTTTCTCACTACCAGAAATAATAATCACATACAATTCATTATTCTTTCCAGAAAGCCTATAAGGACCTTGATTTCCGTCTTGTCCAACAAAATTAACACGCATAAATTCACCTCGTGTAATGCTTCCAGAAGCAAAAATATTGGTCGACGATTTTTCGCCTTTTAACTGAGTTGACAATTGTAAACCTGTTACTTTTTGATTAAATGGATTGAAAAAATCTCGTTCTTGATTGGTATTAATATCAATATGTCCAGCTCTAATTTTCGAATTTTTACTGGCTAATTCGATGTAAACTTTATCAAATTCTTGCAGATTTTGCGTGTATCCATCCGATTCTATTGGCACATTATTATCCGCAATCGCCGCATTTACTGTAATATCATCCGATAATTTTCCTGACAATTCCAAATCCAACGAAGATTGCACAGACGCACTTTGATTATTCCCAAAACGAATACCACGAACCATCGAACCTTTACTATTCAAACCATCAAAAACATCTTTGTTCGCTTGTTTTGAATTCGGTTCTATTTGATGAAAAATATCAACTGGTTTTGCATCATTAACAATGATATTCGGATTTTTGGCATAAAAAACAGATTCGGCTAATTTTGGATTAACAAAATACTGAATTTTCACCATTTGTTTGGCGATTGAAGAATTGAAATAAACCTCGTTTCGTTCAAAATTTATCGTATAAAATTCTTTTGAAATTGGATTTCCTGTTGAATCTAAAATTTGAAATTTTTCGGATAAAATTCCTTTATTTTGAAGCTTTATCGTATCAGAAAGTTGAACAGAATCTTGTCTAAAATTAGGATTTTTCCACCCAAAATGTTGAGCAAAAACAAAACTGTTCACTAACCAAAAACATAGAAAAAATAGAATCCGAAACTGCAAAAGATTTTATTAGAATAACGAAAATTTAAGCTAAAAATTTTACTCGAAATTTAATCACTTTTTTTGAATCAAATAATAGTTTCTTTGGATACGATCGTTATAATTTTTTTGATTTTTTGAAGAATGATTCAAATCGACCACACCAATTTTTTTGATTGAATAATTATTAAAATGATCTGCAAAAAAAGTAGAATCTGACGGACTTGCTAACATTCCAAATTTCTCTTCTTTCGGAAAGATAGTTTTCTTTCCATAGTTAATTGCAGGAATTGAAGTCCCATAATCCAACACTATTTCAGGAACAAAACTTTGCCATTCGTATGTTTTGATTTGATTTTGTTGTTCTAATTTTTTCAGATTTTTAGCAGAAGAATACAACTCTTCGGAAAAAGTTAATTTGGAAAGTGGAAATCCAAATGCAACAACTGAACACATCAATAAAATAGTTGAGTAAAATATCTGTTCGAATGATTTTATCTTTAATCCTTTAAAAATTGAGATTCCTAAAATTAATCCAACAATAGCAAAAGGAATCGACCAAACCAAAAATTCTGACAAACGATCTTTTGTATAAATAAAAACACCAACTGAAATTGCGATTCCTATTATTCCGTATAAACCAAACGCAAAATTGGTAAAATATCGTTCAGTTTTATTTGATAAATTTTTGAATTCTAATCGTAAATATTCGATATAAAAGCCAATATTCATCGCTAAAGGAATTAAAACTGGTAATAAATATCTTGATTTTTTTTCTGGAATTACAGATAATAAAACCACCGATAAAATTGTCCATAACCAAGCAAATTGATAGGCTTTTTTGTTTGCAACTTTATTTTTTAGATAAGGATAAATCAAACTTACCAAAGCCGGAATTGTCCATAAACCAGATTGTGTAAAGAAACTCCAATAATAATAAATTGGACGAGTATTATAGCTGTGCCAATTGTTCACTTCCTTTTGAGAAGCCGCTAAAAAATGTTCTGGATCAAAATATTTCACATACATCATCCATGCAAATCCTACGACACAACCTAATATTATCGTTAAAATTGTAATTCCTAAATTTCTTCCTAATTTGTATCTATAAAAAATAAAATAAGCAATTAAAAACGGTAAAAATAGCGCATACAACGAAACTGGACCTTTGCTCATTATCGAACAAGCTAACAATAAAAATGCAGCAATAAAGTTGAATAAATTAAATTTTGATGATTGAAATTCTTTCACCAAAAACAATATCGCTCCCATCACAAAACTATGCGTGTACATATCCCAATTGTTATCTCTCCCAGAGAAAAACACGTAAAATGAAGTGATTAAAACCAATGAAGAATTAACAACTTGTTGTTTTGTTAAATCGAAATGCGTTAATGTTTTATAGAACCAAACGACTAATAAAATGGTAATTAGAACAACTGGAATGCGTAGCCAAAAAAAGTTTTCGAAACCAAAAACACTTCCAAAAATAGCTGTAATCCAAGTTGGTAAAGGTGGCTTTTCATAACGAGGCAAACCGTTAAGCGTGGTAAAAATCCAATTTCCTTCGTGTACCATTTCTCGCGCCGAAATAATGTTTCGAGCCTCCATAATGTTGGTTTGTAAAACGCCAAGATTAACAAACAACATCAAAATTGTTACGATGATTAAAAATAAAACTGAATTTTGCTTAATCCACTGAACCATTTTTCTCTTTTCGTTTGATTAATATATTTCGAGCATAAACGATAAATCCCATAAAATGACCAACAAATAAAACGGGATCTTTTCGAATAATCGCGTAAATTAAAATCAACAATGATCCTGTTAAACTAATGACCCAAAATCCCATTGGTAATTGCGATTCGTGTTTTCGTTCGGAATAAATCCATTGATAGACGAAACGAAATGTGAAAAGTACCTGAGATACGACTCCTAAAGATAAAAGCCACATCGGAATTTTTTCGTTTTTGAATAATAAATCTACATCAAAAATTCCGTTATTGAAACCATATAAAACAATTAATGCAGGAAAAACATACAAGAAAATGCGTACTATTTTCGGAAATTCTTTCCAATGATTTTGAAGTTGAATATTTCTGATATAGATATAATACGTCAATGTTTGTCCCAACATAATCGAAAAATCATGACGCAAATAACCATATAAAAATAGCAAAACAGATGCAAACAAGCTAACTTCCCAAAATAATTTTGGTGTAAGAACTTTCTTATTCTTTTCAGAAACAACCCATTGTAAAATAAGACGACTCGAAAAAAGTGCTTGTGCAAGAAAACCAATACTGATGATAACCCAATTTGGCATTATGCTCTTTCTTGAATTTTATAATTGATGTATTTTTTCTTCATCCAAACAAATGCAAAACAATCCATTAACGGTCCTAATAAACGGTTCCATAAATTGAATTTTGATTCGCCCGCGATACGAGGAAAATGTTTGACAGGAACTTGAGTAACCGTTCCATTTTGTAATAAAATCATAGCTGGTAAAAAACGGTGCAATCCTTTGAACATCGGAATTTTCTTCGCTTTTTCAGCATCTATAACTTTTAATGGACAACCCGTATCATCCATTCCGTCATTAGTAAATGCTCTACGAATAGAATTGGCAATTTTAGATGACATGTTTTTCACGAAAGAATCTTTGCGATCTGCACGAACTCCAGTCACCAAATCATATTGATCTGCTAACGCTAATAATTTATTGAAATCTTCTGGATCAGTCTGTAAATCCGCATCGATATAACCAACCCATTTTGATTCCACTGTATCAAAACCAGCTTTTATAGCTGAAGATAAACCATAATTTTTGTCAAAAGAAATATAATGAAAAGCTTGATTTCTATTACAAATCTCTTTGATAAGAGCCAAACTTTTGTCTTTAGAACCATCATTAATCAATAAAATTTCAGTCCGTTTTATTGACTTTGACAGATATTGATTCATTGTTTCTTCCAATCTTATCAAGTTATCTTCCTCATTATAAATTGGGATGATAATTGTAAACTCTGTTGACATTTTTAAATTATTTCAGAGGACAAAGCTATGAAATAATCAAACGAAATTAAAATATTTTTGTTGAAGCTAATTTATTTCATATCAAATCGAAACGAACTTTGTTTGATGATAAAAAACAGTTTTTTTTTTAACCAATAATTTATCCATTTCTTGAACAAGAATACCCTTATCTTCATTATTAATCAAGACTACAGCATTTCCTATTCCATAAGGTTTATAACGCTCTAAGAAGCTTTGATCTTTAAACAAACCAATTGTTTTTGTAGGCGCTGCACAACTCAAATGCATCATACCAGAATCGGCTGCAATCACAAATTCGCAACTTTTCATCACAGCTGCAATTTCTCTCACATCTTTACTGTAATAAGTAGGCAATCTATGATTTAGCATCGAAATATTTTCGACAGGTAAAATTTCAATTAAATTATATTCTTGCGAATATTTTGGATAAAATAAATTGTAAAATTCTGTCCACCATTTTTCATCATAACATTTTGTACCAGTTGCATACGTAAAAAATGCAAGTGTTTTCTTTGAAGGATCTTGAATCAATTCAGTTAACATTTCTATTCCTTTTGTAGACTCTTGCTCTGTTAACTGAATATTTAGAGTTGGATTATCTAAATTTCCTTCTTTATTTTTAAATAATTCTAAGAATTTTCTAAACACATAAACTGGATATTGTGCTTGATGAATATGAATTTCTTGATTCGAATTCATTTCAAATTCATTCCCAAAAATTTTATACTTAGAATTCGCAAAAGAAGTTGAAAGTCGTCCTGAAGATGAATTTTTATCAACATTAATCACTAAATCGTAATTCTTTTTCTTGATTTTTAGCCAAACTTTAGCATATTGAATCAATTCTTTGAAAGGTTTTTTAGGTAATTCAATAATTTGATCAACTTGAGGATAGTTCTCAAAAATAATCGGAGCGACCTTTCCTTTTACAAATAAGTCAATTTTAACACCAGGATTATATCGGATAATTTCCTGAATCAAAGGTGTAATCAATAGAATATTTCCTAAACGCTGATTGGGTCTGTTTATCAGTACTCTATTAAGTTCAAGAGGTTTTTCTTTGTCTATCTTTGGCAAATTACCATCACCTATTCCTCCTGTTAATCGACGCATAATTGTACGACGAAAATGATTGACTGATTTTTTAAAATTCATTAAAAAGTGCTCGTTAAAAAAATACCTTTATTGTATTCTTATTTTTCCACGAAACTATGTAAACTATTGGTAATTACGAAATATTTTTTTCATAAAAAAAGATCTCTTATCGAGATCTTTAAATTATTTTGTTTTCGTAGGACGAACTTCTATTTTACTTGGCAAAACATTTGGATTCATTTTCAATAAATCAACTACCATTTGTCCTAAATCTTCGGGCTGAATTTTCCATCCATCCTCCGAATTTGGCACATGATCATTAAAGTTTGAAGTCACAGAACCAGGCATAATCGTTGTACATTTGATATCATAATTTCTCAAATCTAACATCGCTGCTTGGGTAAAACCGACAACGCCAAATTTCGAAGCATTGTAACCCGCTCCATTCGCAAAGAAATTTGTTCCCGCCAAAGAAGCAATCGAAATATAATATCCTTTCGAAACTTTTAGTGCTTCAACAGACGCTTTTATTGTATGAAAAACTCCTGTCAGGTTAGTATCAATCATCGCATTCCAATCTTCTAAAGAAAGTTCATCAACTGGCGCAAATTTTCCTAAACCAGCATTTGCAATCACAATATCCAAACGTCCAAACGCAGAAATAATTTGCTCAATTGCATTTTGTTCATCTTCGAAATGTCTCACATCCGACTGAATAGCCAATACATTTTGATTTCCTAAATAATGACGAGCTTTTTCAACATCATCAATGTTTCGTCCAGAAATTGCCACTTTCAAACCATTTTCTACCAATGATTTTGCAATTCCTAATCCAATTCCTTTTGTTCCCCCCGTTATATAAGCTACTTTACCTTCTATATTTTGCATAATTATTTTAGTTTTATTTTTGGTTCAGCCAATTCCATTTACCATCTTTTCGGTAAATAAATCCGCCTTCTTTTGCGTTATCTTGATGCACATAAATCGCATCATAATCTAAAGTTACGATTTCATTTTTAGAAACTCCATTTAAATTTCGTTTCACTCCATCTTTATAATTCGAATAAAGTGGCGTTCCTTTTGGAATCATCATCAACGTTCCGAAATCATAATTTGTAATTTTGAACGGATCTTTTGCTCCTCCCAAACCATAAATTTGACTTCCTTTTTTCATATTATTCACAATAAATAAACGGATATTTCCTTTTGTATCAATCATTCTATATAAATAATCCACCACACCGTCACCAAAAAAGTCGCCTTTAATTGCGAAGCATTTGTAAGCTGTTGCTAAATAAAATTCGCTAAAAGCTGGGTGCGTAGAAATTTCTGTTTCGAATTGATTGACAAAATTTTGTTGTGTGATTAAATAACCACTAAACGCATACAAATCGCCTTGAGCAGAAGAATCATTAACTCCTTCATCCAAAATTAATTTAGACGAGCTAACATCTAATTTCACCCAGTTTCCACTTTTTGCTTTCCCATTATCTTTAATTGCAAACGCTTCACCTTTTTCTGAAATTTTAACAGGATATCCATACGGAATTTTACCAATTCGTTTTCCATTCGGACTTGTTCTAACTGTCAATCCTTCTTGCGCTATAACTTGATAAATTTCTTGTGAAAACACAATAGAACTCATCATCAAAATGAATCCAACAACTATTTTTTTCATGATGTAAAATTAAAAAGCTTCAAGTAATCTTGAAGCTTTTATATGAACTATTTTAAATTAAAATTTATCAAGAATTCTTAGTCTTTTTATTTTCTTTTACAATTCGATAAGCGATGTAAAGGAAGATCAACCAAACTGGAATTAATTCTACTGAAATTTTAAGTCCTGTAAACCACATAATCACTAAAATTCCAAATAAGAAAATTAGACAAATATAATTACTGATAGGATACAAGAAAGATGGAAATAATGTTTTTGTATTCTCCAAATTCTTTTGTTTTCGGTATTTAAGATGTGTTATCGAAATCATAATCCAGTTAATTACCAACGAAGAAACCACTAAAGACATCAATACATGAAATGCATCTTCTGGAATTATTTTATTAATTAAAATACAAATTGCTGCGAAAAAAGATGAAACTAAAATCGCCATAACAGGGACGTGATTTTTGTTTAATTTTTTTAAGAATTTAGGCGCATTTCCTTGTTCTGCCAAACCATATAACATTCTACTATTACTGTAAACAGAGCTATTGTAAACTGATAAAGCAGCCGTCAAAACAATAATGTTTAGTGCATTGGCAATTAATCTTGAAAAATCAATTGTGTTACCAAAAATATTTAGTTTCAAATGATTCAAATTCTCAAAAACCATTACAAAAGGACTACTTTTATCCGTAATCGTTTCCCAAGGAGCTAACGAAAATAAGATAATTAATGCTCCAACATAGAAGATTAAAATTCTATAAATTACTTGATTGGTTGCTTTTGGAATTGTTTTTTCTGGATTTTTAGCTTCAGCAGCTGTGATGCCAATCAATTCTAAACCTCCAAAAGAAAACATAATAAGAGCCATTGCGGCGAATAATCCACTAAAACCGCCTTCGCTATTACCAGATAACCAACCTTTTGGAAAAAAACCTCCGTTGTTCCAAAGATTTTGTATTGTTGCTTGTTCACCTCCAGTTCCGCTTATTAATAAGTAAGCTCCGAAGATTATCATAGCAATAATGGCAATTACTTTGATGATAGAAAACCAAAATTCAGCTTCACCAAACATTTTTACTGAGCCTAAATTCAATGCGTTAATCACAATAAAAAAGAACAAACTCGACGCCCATAATGGAATTTCTGGCCACCAAAATTGTACATAAATTCCGATTGCAGTCAATTCGGACATACTTACTAAAACGTAAAGAATCCAATAATTCCAACCAGAAGCAAATCCAGCAAAAGATCCCCAATATTTATATGCAAAATGACTAAAGCTTCCTGAAACAGGCTCGTTAACAACCATTTCTCCTAATTGGCGCATAATAAAAAAGGCTATAATTCCTGCAATTGCATATCCCAAAATAACAGATGGTCCAGCTAAAACAGCAGCAGGTCCAATTCCTAAAAACAAACCAGTTCCAATCGCGCCACCTAAAGCAATCAATTGAATATGTCGGTTAGTAAGGCCTCTTTGTAATTCTTTTTCTTCAGTATTATTTATTTGACTCACGTGTGATGTATTAATTTGTTAAATATATGTAAAAACTATTTTCTAAAAGAACAATTTGAAGAATTGTCTTGTTTGAATTAATATAAAGAAAATGCTTTAATAATAAATTTTATTCATGTTAAATCGTATAAAATAAAAGAAAGTATTCAACTAAATTCCTAATTTTATAAAAATCAATCTTATGAAAAAATTATTTTTCACTTTTTTACTGACATTATTTACCTCTGTTCAGCTTTTTGCAGATGGACCTTTTTTATATTCTTTACCTTTTGGTTCGAGAGTTTATCCTGATGAAACGATCTTAGAAAAAACGAAAGAAAAAGGAATTGATTATTCTACTTTCGAAAAATATATGTTGGATAATAATATAGAATTAGGCAAAAAAGTTGGGCTTCTTTCTGAACTCGAAGTTTATTTTGTGGTGAATGATAATCAAAAATCATATTTTGTTGATTATAAAGAGAAATTTAAAAAGTCAGTTGGAAAGAAATTTGGAACTAAAACTCCAATCAATGAACGATTTTTAATTGCGTTGATGGATGATTACGATATAGAATCTCCTAAAGTAGAAGTATATCAAAAATTTGTTGATGAAAATCCTCAAAGTAAAACGATGCAATTTGTGAATATTTTTGCTTATAATTTTAATCTTATTTGGGATGATGATAAAAAAGATTATTCTTCTATGAATGATTTTATAGAAAAATATCAAGATAATTGTTTGCAAAATTTTGAGAGTTTTAACAACGATACTTCTGCCGATATTTTTTCTGAATTTGAAGAAATTATTGCGTTAGGATACAATTGCGATTATGCTTTGAATGTCTTGCTCCTGCAAATAATCGATTGAATATTCTGAATCAAAAACAGGATTTACTTTAAATAAAATTGCAAATGCAGAACCAATTCCAAGAATGGTTGTGACGTCAAATGCTTCTCAAATTGGATTGTCGGCTTATGAATGGTTAGGTGAGGAAATGATGTTAATTTCAAGCTTGAAAATTTCGGATGAAGAGAAAACTCTTCTGAATTATTTTGCCGTAAATGAAACATACAATTATATCAATCATGTCAACAATCTATATGTTTTATTTGAAGCGATTCAGAAAATGCCCTCACAATTAGCGAAATCTGCGAATAATAAATCTGTTGAAAAAATTGCTGCAAAAGATAATTGGAAGAAAATAAATCAATTGTATGATGTATTGAAAAAGAATTTTCAAAAAGAGAATGAAATAGCTGTAGATTCTAGCTCAAACCTTGATGATTTGCGTAATTTGATTTATTATTTGTATCTCAATCCAAAAGAATTGTCAAAAGTTTATCAAAACTAATTATAACCGAAATATTAAATTTTTTCAAAGACTTTAATTCGTAAATGTTGTAGATTTTATTTTAAATTTATCTTCTAAATAACAAAAAAATGAAATCAATTTATTTTCTTGGATTGGGAGCTTTAGGAGCAAAATATGCAGCGAGTTTTTATGAATATAATCCAGAAATTGTAAGTGTAATTGTAGATGAGGAGCGAAAAAATCGATACGAAAAATCGCAAATTTTTGTGAATGATAAAGCGTATGATTTTAATTATGTCACAAAAATCGAGGAGAATAATTATCCAGATTATATATTTTTAGTCGTTAAAAGTTCACATTTACAGCAAGCGATAGAAGATATGAAGCCTTTTGTTGGTGAAAACACAATGATTGTAAGTTTGATGAACGGAATTTCTTCTGAACGTGTTTTGGCAGATCATTTTGGATGGGATCGTGTGGTGAATGCAGTTGCATATATGGATGCTGTAAAAGTTGATAATCGCGTGACGTTTTCGAGTATAGGAAAAATTATTTTTGGGAAAATGGATTCAATTAATCATGATAAATTAGTCGATTTACATGAATTGATGAATGTTGCTGAAATTCCAAATCAATTATCGGATGATATTCAGAAAGCGCAGTGGGCGAAATATTTGGTAAATGTTGTCGGAAATCAATTGACGTTTTTGTTGGAGTTTCCATATGGACAATTTCGTACCAATCAACATCTCGAGGTTTTAATGGATATGATTTCTAATGAAGTTCTTGCAGTTGGGAATGCACATGGAGTTGCAATTGGTCAAGAAGAAGTGGATCGAATGAAATCTACGATGAAAATTGTGGATGAATTTGGTAAAACTTCGATGTTACAAGATCGCGAAGCAAAACGATATTCGGAAGTGGATGAATTTGCAGGCGAAATTATCAGTTTAGGAAAACAATATAATATTCCGACACCTTACAACGAGTTCATTTATAATATGGTAAAATCAATCGAAGAAACATATTAAAATAGTCATAAAGTCATTCAATTTTGGATGACTTTTTTATTTGAAATCAATCGCTTTTGGATAAGCAACTTTCTGAATAATATAAATCGATAGCATAAAAAATATACTCATGATTAATGTTGCAACAGGTAAATATTTTATCGAGTCAGAAGGTAAAATCATTGGTAAAATAACCATTGCAAAAGCAGGAGGTAAGCGTAAATCTGTTAATTTCAAAATAAACATTACGATAATCAAATCGATCAAGCCAATGATTAACCAATTATCAAGATAATGCATTGTTAAACAACCAGCCATTGTAGCCATGAACATTACAAGAATACGTTTTAGACGTACGGTTAATTTTAATGTTGGATTATTTAAAGATTCAAAAGAAATTACGATAATAGGTGGAATAGCAGAGAAATGTGCAAAACCGCTAAAATAACAAGCTGTAAACCAAACTACACATAATCCGATTAACCATCTGTTATGGCTTGTATAAATCATTGGAACCGCATTTTCAGTTGGTTTTAGTTTGAATATTTTTATTGATAGAAAAAGTAAAAAGACAAATAGAAATATCGCATATAGAAATACAAAAGATTCTGTATTTGTAACAATTGGTAATAATCCCGTAGCTAATGCTGGCGCAAGTTGACTTTTAAAAATTTTCAAGACAATTAACATTGCAACCAATACCAATGCTAATTTGAATGATAATATAATCGGTAAAAAATTAATCCCAAATCCTAAAATAGCAGTTATGGATGGAAGTAAAAAAATATGAAATGGTCGTTGTAGCCATTTATTTTCTCGAAACGTTAAAATTCCGACAGATAATGCAGCAACTTCTGGTAAAATAATTTCTTTATCATCATAAATCATTGCTGTTCCAATCATGATTAAAATAAATAGAAAAGCGACAGAGTATGAGACAAAAGATTCTTTATTACCTAAGATAGATTTCATGAAATAAATGTATAAAAAAAACCTTTGCAAATATACAAAGGTTTTTGTCGGGGTGGCAGGATTCGAACCTGCGACCTCCTGCTCCCAAAGCAGGCGCGATGACCGGGCTACGCTACACCCCGATTCGGTCATTCAAAAAAAATGCGGAGAGACAGGGACTCGAACCCTGGCATCGGTTTCCCGATGACAGATTAGCAATCTGCTCCATTACCGCTCTGGCACCTCTCCTGGTTTTTAATAAAACGTGTGATCCAGTCAGGATTCGAACCTGAGACCTACTGCTTAGAAGGCAGTTGCTCTATCCAGCTGAGCTACTGGACCGATCCAAAAATTCATTGAATTTTGTCGGGGTGGCAGGATTCGAACCTGCGACCTCCTGCTCCCAAAGCAGGCGCGATGACCGGGCTACGCTACACCCCGATTCGGTCATTCTTTTACCATAAATCTTTCTATTTTCGGATGAAAATTTTGTCGGGGTGGCAGGATTCGAACCTGCGACCTCCTGCTCCCAAAGCAGGCGCGATGACCGGGCTACGCTACACCCCGATAGATTTCATTATCGTGGGTGCAAATGTAAGGTGATTTTTGAAAATTAACCAAATATTTTTAAGAATATTTTTCGGAAACTTTCATATATGTTTCTAAATCTTTATCTCCTCTTCCTGAAAGATTCAGAATCACAATGTCTTGCGGTTTAAAATTAATTTTTTCTAAAGCAGCTAAAGCGTGAGAAGATTCTAATGCAGGAATGATTCCTTCCTCTTTTGTCAACATAAAAGCAGCTTCCAAGGCTTCATCATCTGTTGCATTTAAGAATTCAGCACGTCCAGTTTTGAACAAATGCGCATGTAAAGGACCAACGCCAGGATAATCTAATCCAGCCGAAATTGAATAAGGTTCAACAATTTGTCCATCTTTATCTTGCATCAATAATGTTCGACTTCCGTGAATAATTCCTTCTGTTCCTTTGATAGTTGTAGCAGCAGTTTCTCCAGATTCTACGCCCAAACCTGCCGCTTCAACCGCGATTAATTTGACAGAATCATCATTTAAAAAATGATAAAAAGCTCCCGCAGCATTACTTCCGCCACCAACACAAGCAATCACGTAATCAGGATTTTCTTTCCCATATTTCTCTTTCATTTGTGCTTTAATTTCTTCTGAAATAATCGCTTGGAATTTCGTTACCATTGCTGGATAAGGATGAGGACCAACTACAGAACCAATGATGTAAAAAGTTTCAGGATTATTGATCCAATAACGAATCGCTTCATTTGTTGCATCTTTCAAGGTTTTACTTCCTGAGGTTGCTGGAATAACTTCTGCACCTAACATTTTCATTCGTGCAACATTTGGTGCTTGACGAGCAATGTCAATTTCTCCCATAAAAACGATACATTCTAATCCCATCAACGCACAAACAGTAGCAGTTGCAACACCATGTTGTCCAGCACCAGTTTCGGCAATAATTTTGGTTTTACCCATTCGTTTTGCTAAAAGAGCTTGACCAATCGCATTATTGATTTTATGTGCACCTGTATGATTCAAATCTTCACGCTTTAATAAAATATTGGTGTTATATCTTTTTGAAAGATTTGGTGCAAAATACAATGGACTTGGTCGACCAACGTAATCTTTTAATAACAAATTAAATTCATTTTTGAATTCGTCTGTATCGATATATTGTGCTAAAGCTTCAGATAATTCTTCACAATTATGATGTAATAACTCTGGGATAAATGCTCCTCCAAATTCACCATAAAAACCTCTTTCGTCAACTTCGTATTTCATTTTGTTTCTTTTTTAATTTTGTTCAATTCGTCCATCAATTGTATCGATAAACTGTTTTACTTCGTCAGTTTTTTTTATTCCTGGTGCTGACTCAAAACCACTATTGATATCAAATCCAATACATTTCGGATGCTGAAAATTTTTCAAGATAAATGCATCTTCAAGTGTTATTCCGCCACTTAATAAAAAGGGTATTGATAACTGATAATTTGTTAACAATTGCCAATCAAATTTCTTTCCAGTTCCTCCGTAATTATTTGATTTTGTATCGAAAACAAAACTATCAACAACTTGTTGATAAGTGGTTAATTGTTGAAAATCTTCAATCGATTTTATACCAACAGCTTTCCAAATTTTAAAGTCTAAAAAGCTTTCATCAGTTAGTAATCGTTGATGTTTTCGATTGATTAATTCTTCACAAAATCTTGATGTTTCATCACCATGCAATTGCACAACATCTAATTTATATTGTTCAACTTTTTCAAGAATATTTTCAATAGATTCATTCACGAAAACACCAACTTTTTCTGCATTCGGAAAGACTTTAAAAATAGATTCATCTTCTACAAATCGTTTTGATTTTGGATAAAAAATAAAGCCAACATAATCAGGTTCAATTGCTGCAATTTCTTTGAAATTTTCGACGTTATTATTTCCGCAAACTTTTACTTGAAAACGTTTCATTTCGATTCTTTTACAAATTGTTCAAATGCTAAACTAGGATTTTCAGCTTTCATAAAATTTTCACCAATCAAAAATGCTTGAAACCCAGCTTGTCTTAGTTCTTTTACTGTTTTAGGATCAGAAATTCCACTTTCCGCAACTTTAATTAAATCGGTTGGTAATTGTTTTAAAATTTGTTTTGATTTTTCGATATCAACTTCAAAATTTTTCAAATTACGATTGTTAATTCCAATCAAATCGATGAATTCATTTACCTTTTCTAATTGATCTTCTGAATGTAATTCCAATAAAACTTCTAATCCAATTCCCTTAGCAGTTTTAGCTAAATTATAGACTTCATCTTTTGTCAAACATTCTGCAATCAACAAGATCAAATCAGCACCAATTGCTTTTGTTTCGTACACTTGAAATTCATCAACAATAAAATCTTTGCGCAAAACTGGAATATTCAAAACTTCTTTTGCTTGTTGCAAATCATCAAAACTTCCTCCAAAAAATTGTTCATCCGTCAAAACTGAAACCAAAGAAGCTCCATATTTTTCGTAACCCGAAACTACTTCTTTTACGTTTGCATCTTTATTGATAAAACCTTTTGAAGGAGATTTTCTTTTGAATTCTGCAATAATTCCAGATTTTGATTTATCTAAAATTGAAGCTTTCGCAGATTTTATTGGAAGCAAAAAATTTTCTGAATTTCTAAAACTTTCTATTGATTGAGTTTTCTGTTTTTCTAAAATTTCAATACGTTTTTGCGCGACAATTTCGTCTAATATCGTTTTCATGGTTTCATTAATTTTTGGAATACATTCAATGCTTTTTTACTGTCTAAACTTTCGTTCGCAATTGCTACACATTCGATTAAATCTTTGGTTGGATAAATTGTTTTAAGCGCTAAAGCAGCATTTGCTAAAACAACTTCTTTTTGTGCTTTAGTTGAATTTCCTTCTAAAACGCTCAAAAATATTTTTGAATTTTCTTCGATTGATTTTCCTCCTTTTATCTCATCAGGTTGAAGAATATTTAAACCAAAATCTTTACTTTCTAAAACAAATTCCCCCGAATTATTGAACACTTTTGTAGGCGATGTCAACGAAACTTCATCATAACCAGCCAACGCAGTCGAAATCGAATATTTCACGCCCGAATTTTGCATCACATAATGATATAATCGAGCAGTTTTGACATCATATGTTCCTAAATTTTGAAATTCTGGTTGAACAGGATTCACCAAAGGCCCCATTAAATTGAAAAATGTTTTTATCGCCAAACCTTTTCTAATCGGAGCAACTTTCGCTAAAGCCGGATGAAAGAGTGGCGCATGTAAAAATGTAATTCCAACTTCTTCGAACTCACGTTTTAATTTATCTTGATTAACAGAAAATTCGTAACCAAAATTATCCAACATATTCGAAGAACCGCTTACAGACGACGTTCCGTAATTTCCTTGTTTAATAATTTTCTCTCCAGCTCCAGCCAAGACAAAACAACTCAATGTCGAAATATTAAAAGTGTCTTTTCCGTCACCGCCCGTTCCTACAACATCAATCGCTTGCTTTGGTAAATTAACTTTGATGCATAAATCTAACAACGCTCGACGATATCCTTTTAATTCTTCCAACGTAATGTTACGCATATTAAAAATGGTCATAAATGAAGCTAATTCGACAGCCGAATATTTTTCTTCCGAAATTTCCACCATAATTTGATAGGCTTCATTTTCGCTCAAAGTATAATTTTCGAATAATAAATTTAATAATTTTTTCATCGTTTTAAGCTTCTAACCAATTCTTAATCATCTCATCTCCAAGTGGTGTTAAAATAGATTCTGGATGAAACTGAACACCGCGAACATCATACGTTTTGTGACGTAAAGCCATCACTTCTCCTTTTGGACCAACTGCTGTAATTTCTAATTCTTCAGGAAAATCTTCATTTGAAACTACCCAAGAATGGTAACGTCCAACTTCTAATTTTTTTGGTAAATTTTGGAATAACACTTCGTCTTTTATTACTTCAATTTTAGATTCAACTCCGTGAAAAACTTCTTGTGTATTTAATAATTTCCCTCCAAAAACTTCTCCAATTGCTTGTTGTCCTAAACAAACGCCAAAAATAGATTTTGTTGAAGCATATTTCTCGATGATTGGTTTCAATAAATTGGCTTCATCAGGAACTCCTGGACCTGGAGAAAGTAATATTTTATCATAATTATTCACATCTTCCAAAGTAATTCCATCATTGCGAACAACGGTAATATCATCGGCGAATTTCTTTAATGAATGCACTAAATTATAGGTGAACGAATCGTAATTATCGATAACTAAAATTTTCATAGTTTATAGGTTTTGAGCGATTTCTATTGAGCGACGAAGCGCTCCTAATTTATGATTGACTTCTTGTAATTCATTTTCTTCGACCGATTTGGAAACAACTCCAGCACCAGCCTGAAAATATAAGGTATTTTGTTTGCTGACGAACGTACGAATCGCAATCGCCATGTTGATGTCACCGTTGAATCCTAAATATCCAATTCCGCCACCATAAACGCCACGATTTTGATTTTCGTAACCGTCTAATAATTCCATTGCTTTGAATTTTGGTGCGCCAGAAAGTGTTCCAGCCGGAAAAGAGTCTGCAAAAACTTTCATCGTATTTACGCTTGGATCCAATTGAGCAGTTACTTTTGAAACCATGTGAATCACATGCGAGAAATACTGAATTTCTTTGTATTGTGCGACTTTTACATCAGCAGAATTTCGACTTAAATCATTGCGAGCCAAATCGACCAACATCACATGCTCTTCATTTTCTTTTGGGTCAGCAATTAATTTTTCGGTCAATTCTTTGTCCAAAGTTGGACTTCCAGTTCTGCGAACTGTTCCTGCAATAGGATGAATTTCTGCATGATTATTATTAATGATAATTTGCGCTTCTGGTGAAGATCCGAAGATTTTATAATTTCCGTAATCGAAATAAAACAAATAGGGCGAAGGATTTACAGAGCGTAAAATGCGGTAAACATTAAATTCGTCACCCGAAAATTTTTGTTTGAATTGACGAGAAGGAACAATTTGGAAAACATCTCCACGGAAACAAGATTGTTTACATTTTGTCACCATTTCTTTGAATTCATCATCTGTTAAATTCGATTGAATTTCACTTTCTACATTAAATGGATATTCAACAATTGATTTGTTATGAACAACACTTTTAATTTCAGAAAATTTAGAATCTATTTCATCATTTTGAAATTCGATGAATTGAATTTCATTGTGAAAATGATTGAACACCACAATATTTTGATAGAACGAATACGAAAATTCTGGAATCGTTGCTTCGTTTCCTTTTGCTGAAAATTTTACTGTTTCAAAATGTGGAATCGCATCCCACGCAATGTATCCAAATAAACCATTTACAGGTAAATCTTCTCCATTTTGAATCATAAACTGACTTGTAAATTTTTTGAATTTCTCTGTCAATTCTTGACCATTCAACGCATATTCTTTTGTTTCTCCATTCGCATACGTTTCATTCACAATTCCGTTTGTAACCTTAAAAGTTGCGATCGGATTTAGACAAATAAAAGAGTTAGCATCTGTCTTAGAATGATAGTCAGAACTCTCTAATAATAAGGCATTCGGATAAATATCTCGCAATTTCAAATAAAGCTGAACAGGAGTTGTTAAATCGGCTAAAACAGTTTCTTTCTGTATGTTAAAAGTTAAATTCATTTGTTAAATATTTAGGTTTAGAGCACAAAAAAAGGCTTGTCGGTTACGACAAGCCTTTTCTACATATAACTGCATAGAGGTCTTACGAACCAACGTTTTGTTGTTCGATATTCCACCACCAGTTATTTGTAAATAATGTTTTCATTGGGACAAATTTAGGAAGGATTTTGAATTGTACAAATTATTTTTTGATAAATTTTTTAGTTGAGTGAACAATTGATATTTTTGAGTGAATAATAAAAACACAAACAAAATGGAATATAATTATAACAATCTGATTGTTGAAGTAGAAAATAAAATTGCATTAGTTACCTTAAATCGTCCGCAAGCATTAAATGCATTGAACAAAGATTTATTAGATGATATTTCAAACTTTTTTACAGACGCAGATTCTGATCCCGCTATTCGAGTAATTATTTTAACAGGTTCTGGTGAAAAATCTTTCGTTGCTGGTGCTGATATCAAAGAATTTGCAAGTTTTGATGGTCGTCAAGGTGAAAAATTAGCTGCAAAAGGACAAGAAAATGTTTTTGATAAAATTGAAAATTCTAAAAAACCTGTAATCGCCGCAGTGAATGGTTTTGCTTTAGGAGGTGGTTTAGAATTAGCGATGGCGTCTCATTTTCGTATAGCATCAACCAATGCAAAATTAGGATTACCAGAGGTTACATTAGGTTTGATTCCAGGTTATGGAGGAACGCAACGTTTGCCAAAATTAATTGGAAAAGGTCGTGCAATGCAGGCAATTATGACAGCAGATATGTTTACAGCTGAACGCGCGTATGAAATTGGTTTAGTGAATGAAGTTGTTGAGCAAGCTGAATTAATTGATCGAGCAAAAGAAATTGCGACTAAAATTTCAAAAAATTCTTCTGTAGCGATTCGTCACGCGATTCGAGCGATTAATGCGTCAGATAAAGACAATGGTTTTGAAGTTGAAATTGAAAGTTTCGGAAATTTATTTGACGAAGAAGATTTCAAAGAAGGAACAACTGCTTTTGTTGAGAAAAGAAAACCTAATTTTAAGTAAATTTACATAAGCAAAAAAATCCGCTCAATGAGCGGATTTTTTAATCGACTTTGGCTGCAAAGCAAACCTATTTTTAAATATATTTTTTGATTTCTGCCACCAATTGTTCTTTTGGCCTTGCTCCACTTTGTTTCCATAATAATTCACCATTTTTGAAAATAGCAAAAGTCGGAACTCCTTGCACTTGATGTCGTGCAGCTAAATCTTGATATTTATCAACATCCACTTTTAGGATTTTGACATCACCTCCCAATTCTTCTTTCACTTGTTGCAAAATTGGCCCCATCATTTGACAAGGACCACACCAAGTTGCAAAAAAATCTAACAAAACTGGTTTATCTGAATTAATAATTTCTTCAAAAGTCATCGTTTTTGATTCTTCTTGGTTATTTGATTGATTTTTATTTCGGTTGAATAAATTTTTAAACATCTTTATTTTTTCTTCTTAAATATACTAAAAAAGCACTTCCGAAGAAGTGCTTCATAATTAGTTTTACTAATTATTAACCTAACCTATGAAAAATTTATTCTACTGTTAGTGCTACTAACATTTAGATATAATCAAAACAAATACCAATTTTAAAATACTGACAATCTGTTTTTTACATTTAACATAATTTAAGAAATAGGCTAACACAAATATGTTTTATTTTAAAAATTTCTACTATAATTCACACACAAATTTTGGATTAACTGACTTTATTTCAGCTATCACTGACATTATTTCTTCTTTGGTTGAATTCTCTTCCAATCTTTTCAATTGTTCCGAATTCAAACCAATCATTTGTATAAATATCACTTTACCATGAGGCGTATCAATTTCATCTAAATCATCATCCTTGATAAAAGCCAAACCAACAATATCCGTTTCCGAATCTGTACGAATTGGACCTCCTAATGGTAAAAACTGGTATTCATCAAACCAAACTTTTGTTTCGTTCACGAATCGCCCCAAATTATTCATTAATTGAACTACCCAAAAAGGGTCTTCACCATTATCATCTTTAACAGGTTTCACGCGGAAAGAAAACTCAAATCCCCATTTACTAAAATCTGCACCTACACTCTCTTCCGAATAGTATAAATGTGACATTCCGTAACTTACCAAATGATAATAACCATTGACATCAAAAATCGCAACACCGTCAATTGGATCATCTCCGCCCTGAAAAGACATCACTTGCGGCGAATAAAAACGAGGCTCTAAAGTCCCATAAACTTCTTTTAAGCGATTTTCGATTGCAATTGCACCAACGGCTTGATCTGATTTATATTGTTTTTTGTATTCTTCTAAATTCATGATGCAAAAATAGTTTATCCAATATTAATTCTCAGTTAAAGACATAAAAAAAGAGAGCTTCTTGTTAGAAACTCTCTTTATAGTAGCGAGGACCGGACTCGAACCGATGACCTTCGGGTTATGAGCCCGACGAGCTACCTACTGCTCCACCTCGCGATTTAGTAGCGAGAACAGGACTCGAACCTGTGACCTTCGGGTTATGAGCCCGACGAGCTACCTACTGCTCCATCTCGCGTTATTGGACTGCAAATATACGTTCATTATTTAAAATACCAAACATTTTTCGAAATTATTTTATTTTATTCGGACAAAAAACAAATAAAAACCACATAAAACACTACACTAAAGCAAGTTATTCAGTTTTAAATATTTTAAAAATATTCCTTAATTAACTTTAATTGGTGGATGATTTTCGATAAAATCGATTGCTAAATCTGCATTATCTGTTAAAAATAGTAACTCCTTATATGCTCGTCCTGTTGCCAATTGATGCAAAACTGAATAAATCGCCGTATCTTCTACATATCTTTTCTTACTCAAAAAAATCATTGGACTATAATATCCTGAAGTTCCGTAATGATTTTGAGCTGCTTCCTGAAAAATTTCTTGGGTTGTTCCTGCACTTCCAGGCGCATAAACCAAACCGAACAAGCTAATTGTTAACAACATATCTTCTCTGATACTATTTGAAAAATATTTTGCAATATTCGTGGCAAATAAATTACTTGGTTCATGACCATAAAACCACGTAGGAATTGCCAAACTTTCAGCACCATTTGGATAGATTTCTAAAACTTTTTTAGCATTCGTCATAAAATTCTTCGCCAAATATTCAGTTTTATCTTCATCAATAAAGTCTAAATCAGCCAAAATATGAATTGCATTCATCAAATCTTCATCCGAATAATTTGCCATATAAGCTCCTAGATTAGCAGCCTCCATAATTCCAGGCCCTCCACCAGAAACAACAAAATACCCTTTTTCAGTTGCTAATTTCGCCGCTTTTGCCGTTTCATTATAAAACTCAGAATTACGCGCAGTAGAATGTCCCCCCATAAAGCCAACCACTTTTTTCTTCGTCATTCCATTATCATCATATTTCAAAATTCGACGCAAACCATCATCAATAGACAAATCATGTAAGCGTTGTGCCAAAGCTTCTGAAACAGACGGATTATATTTATGTTTTTTAAAATGTTTATAGATTTTAAGATCGATACTTTGGTCATTATCTGGATTATAACCTTCCATCAGCTCTTGCCAAGTGTATAATTTTCCACGATAAGGATTATAAGGAACTGATTCAAATTTTGGATAAACAAATGCTCCTTTTTCAATTAAATAGATCGCTTCGTGTTGTTTAAACTTACAACCCAAAAACGATGTATTGCATAAATTATATTCTTCCCAATTAATTTCTTGACGCAAAAAATTAATATCTTGAACTACTTTATCGGTTAAATCTTTGGTTTGAGAAACTAATTCATTCCATTCTGATAGATTATGAACTAAATCTTTGATTGGTTTTATTTTCATTCTTTTTTCTTACTTCATTAAAAATTCGTAAAATGAATTTACACGAATTATTCCAAACCAACGAATTCGGCACAATAAATCTGCTAATTTTCATTTTTCTAATTTATATTTGCATCAAATTCGTGCTCAACTTATTGGGGAATCGTGTGCAATTCACGAACTGTCGCGCAACTGTGAATCAATATTTTTGATAAGTCAGAATGCCACTAATTGAGTTAATAATTAGTCAAAAACTTTCGCGAAAAAAGTAAAAATTATGTTCTATGAAATCATCAAACCACCACAAAAAAACATTATCAACTCAAAAAATAATGAAGAAAAGTAACGTGTAAATATTATGATAATGGAAGTGGAAAAAACACCAAGAGAAGAGTTGATCGAACAACGTATCATCAATTCTGAAACTCGCATTTTCAAAGCTGTTTTTCCAGGAGATACAAACCACCACAACACAATGTTTGGAGGGTCAGTAATGTATTTGATGGATGAAATTGCTTTTATGACAGCAACTCGTTTTTGTCGCAAACCTATTGTTACGGTAAGTAGTGACAAAATTGATTTTAAACACTCAATTCCAGCAGGAACTATCGTAGAAATGGTAGGAAAAGTGGTACGTGTAGGACGTTCAAGTTTGGATGTACAAATTGACGTTTTTATCGAAAGTATGTATCGTGACGGACGTGATAAAGCGATTTCTGGAACGTTTACATTAGTTGCAATTAACGAAAACAAACGACCAGTTCCTGTTATTGACTAACACGAGCTATAGAAAATTTTTAATCCTTTATCTTTTTGATAGAGGATTTTTTTATGATTTTCAATTAATAATTGATAATATTCTAAAGGTTTCTTAGTTTTACATTAAACACAAGAAAAATGGAATTACCTTTTGCCGAACCATTTCGTATAAAAATGGTCGAAGAAATTTATCAATCTACTCGAGAAGAACGCGAAAAGTGGATCGAAGAAAAAGATTACAACCTATTTAACCTAGAAAGCCACAAAGTATTTATTGATTTATTAACTGATTCTGGAACTGGAGCAATGTCTGATAAACAGTGGTCTGCAATGATGACTGGAGACGAAAGCTACGCTGGTTCTCAATCTTTCTTAAAACTGAGAGAAACCATTAATACCATTACTGGATTTGAGTTTCTTTTACCAACGCATCAAGGTCGTGCAGCAGAAAACGTATTATTTTCAGCTCTTGTAAAAGAAGGTCATGTTGTTCCTGGAAATTCGCATTTTGATACAACAAAAGGTCATATCGAATTTAGAAAAGCGCACGCAATTGATTGTACTATTGATGAGGCTTTTGACAGCGAATTGATTCATCCTTTCAAAGGAAATATCGATTTACAAAAATTAGAAAATGTCTACAAAGAATATGGGAAAGAACAAATTCCATTCACATTAATCACTGTTACGTGTAATTCTTCTGGTGGTCAACCTGTGTCTATAGAAAATATTCGTCAAGTTCGTGAATTGTCTAATCAATATGGAATTCCAGTCTTTTTTGATGGCGCTCGTTTTGCGGAAAATGCTTATTTCATCAAAGAAAGAGAAGAAGAATTCAAAACGGAAACGATTAAAGAAATTGTTTTAGAAATGTTTTCTTACGGAGATGGAATGACGATGTCTGCGAAAAAGGATGGTTTGGTAAATATTGGTGGATTTATTGCACTGAATAATGAAGAGCTATATAAAATTTGTGGAAATTTTGGAATTATCTATGAAGGATATTTAAGTTATGGCGGTTTAGCTGGACGCGATTTAGCCGCTTTAGCACAAGGTTTACAAGAATCTACAGAATATTCTTATTTACAATCGCGCATCAAACAAATTGAATATTTAGGGAATAAATTAATTGAATTTGGGATTCCAATTCAGCAGCCAATTGGTGGACACGCTATTTTTGTTGATGCTGTAAAGTTTTTACCAAATGTAACGCGCGAAGAATTTCCTGCACAAACATTGGGAATCGAATTGTACAAAGAAGCTGGAATTCGTGGTGTAGAAATCGGAACTATTTTGGCAGATCGTGATCCTAAAACACGTGAAAATCGTTATCCAAAATTAGAATTATTGCGTTTAGCAATTCCAAGAAGAACTTATTTCCAAAGTCATATGGATTATATCGCGGTTGCGTTGAAAAATATTTTTGATCGACGAAACGAAATTAATTCTGGTTATGAAATTTCGTGGGAATCTGAAATTTTAAGACATTTCACTGTAAAATTGAAAAAGAAATAAATAAAAAATCCTTCAGAAATTCTGAAGGATTTTTTTGATATTACCATCTCCAATCGCCCGAAATACGAAGTGGAGTTTCTAAATTTCCTTTGATTAAGGCTTCTTTTACTTCTTGCTCGTTCCAACGTTTTGAAGGAATTTCTTTCAAATTACTCAAACGATACAACAAATAGGTTTCCAAAATCACATTATTTTTCAAACCAATTTCTTCTACATAATCAAATGTATCGCAATTCGCGTGGTAACAATTTAACGCTCCTTTTGTAAATTGACTATCCGAAAGCCCAATAATAGGCACGCCTTGCAACATAAACGGTTGATGATCTGAATGTAAATCTACACTCGCAAATGTTTTCAATTTAAAATCTGGAATTACTTTTTGCACATCATTCGCATAATCAGTTAAAATAGGTAAATTACTTTCCATTGTCGAATAATAAGACTTTGGATTTGTTGTCATATCCATATTCGACATTGCTTTGATTTGATTGATAGAACCATCTTTCAGCGCTCGATTGACGTAATATTTAGAACCTATCAAACCAACTTCTTCGCCCATAAATAAAACAAATTCTATTGTTCGATCATTTTGAAGATTTAACTTCTTATATGTTCTCGCAATATCCATCACAGAAAAGCTTCCAACACCATTATCAATCGCTCCTGTAGCCAAATCCCAACTATCTAAATGCCCTCCAAGAATTATTTTCTCATTTGGAAATTTAGAACCGATTTTCTTTGCAATAATGTTGCGACCTTTCATTTGTCCAACATCATTTTTCATTTCGATTTTAGCAATTTCTTTTCCTTTTGATAGATTTTCTTTGATTTTCAATCCATCTTCTAAACTGATGTTAATTGCAGGAATTTTAATAATTTCTCCCGTTACAGAGGCCGTTCCTGTCAATAGAATTCCTCCAGCAGGGCGATTAAACAAGATAATTCCTTTTGCTCCGTACTTTTCTGCTAAAGCTGTTTTTTCGGAACGATGTAGATTTTCGATTTCTTTTGGCGTTCCATCCAACAAACCAAGCGTAGCAAAAACAATTTTTCCTTTTACTTTATCACCAATCTTTTTGTAATCTTCTTCAAGTCCATTTCCCAAATCAATCAATTCTCCCGAAAGACTAACATTTGCTGGCGAATGCGCCAAAGCAACGGCTTTTATAGGTTGATTATTGATTTTTAAATCTAAACTTTTACGATTCCATCCGCTAAATGTAAATTCTTGAAAAGACACATCATAACCATACGAACGCAACAAATTGGCCGCATATTCTTCTGCTATTCGTCCATTTTCTGTTCCTGTAGCGCGATGTCCAATTGTTTCGGTTGCTTTTTTTAATTGTTGATAAGCTTCAGAATTCTGTTGTACTTCTTTGTTAATCAACTCTAAAACTTGTTGATTAGTTTGAGCAGATAAACTCATGGTTGTAGAGATTAAACCTAGTGTTAATAAAAATTTCGATTTCATGTGTGAGTATTTCTATAAACTTAAAAATGTTTTTGGAAATAGTTGATAGAATGGGAGGAAAATTTAATCAAAAAAAATAGTCCTCAAAAAATGAGGACTATTTATATGAAATTATAAATTATTTCTTAGTGAGCTGGTACGAAACGCTCTCTTGCATCTTGCAACAATTGTTCTGCTTCTGCTTTATCACCGTACCCTTCAATTGTTGTTGTCTTATTTTCTAAGTCTTTATACACTCTGAAAAAGTGCTCAACTTCTTTCAATGTATGAGGATTCATATCAGTGATGTTTTCTAATTGGTTCCATGTTGGATCAGCAACTGGTACACAAATTAATTTTTCATCTTGTCCTTTGTCATCAGACATTTTAAGAACACCGATTGTTTTTACTTCGATTACACATCCAGGAACAGTAGGTTCTGTTAAGAAAACTAATACGTCAATTGGATCTCCGTCTAATCCTAATGTATTTTCTACGAAACCGTAATCAGCTGGGTAGAACATTGGAGAGTATAAAACACGATCAAAACGGATTCTTCCTGTTTCGTGATCCATTTCATATTTATTGCGAGATCCTCTTGGGATTTCAATGATTGCATCAAAAGTCATTGTAATATTCTTTTTTTTATTATGTATTTTCTAAAAATTCCAATCTAAACCGATTGTGATGCCAAATTTACGAACATCTGGCAAATTATTATAATTTCCGCGCCAATTAAAATCAACACGTATTGGTCTAATGTTTCCAAAACCAATGTTTTCGATCCCAAACCCGTATTCGTAGTAGATTTGTTGATTTGGTGCAAAATATTCTATTGTCGAACGATTAATAGCTTTACTTTTCTCAGAAATGTCTCCGTAAGCCGCTCTCAAGAATCCAACTTCTCTTAATTTTAATTTTTTGATTAACGGAACTTTGTTCAAAATCCAACCGTTAAAATGATGTTCCCAGTTCATCGTTACATATTCGTCTGTTACAAATTCATAATAATCTAATTGTGAAAATGTACCATAAACTTGTCCGTAACTCTCATTTCCAGGTAACGCACTCATTAATGATAAAGGAACACCTTGAAATGTTTTTCCTGCTTCTACAGTTACCAATGATTTACCAAAAGATCCAATCAAAATTGGTTGTGTATATAAAAATTGTAATTTATCATATTCAAAATCTGAATTAATTACACCTTTCAATCCTTTTGTATAGCGCAACATTAACGTGGGAGCAAGTGTTGTCATTTCGTAACGATCAATTCCATATTGAGAATATTTTGCACCTGGACGAGCAATTACCGAAACACTTACACTTGAATTTGTTAAAGTTTCTTTAATCTGACCGTTTTTTTCATATCCAATCGAAAAATGTACTGCATCAGCTGGTTTGATCAATTGATAATTTCCATCAACACGAAACGTTACATTTTTCCAAGGCTCTATCGACGCATACACATTTGTCAAATTATTGTTACTCAAAAATGTATTATCTCCTTGATTGATGATTGATGACGAAGCAAAACTACGGGTCATAATTCCGTCAGAAGCCGTTAACGTTGCAGCCAATTGTTCTACATCACGTTTTGTTCCGATACCGACTTGAAAACGATTATATTTATTGAACATGTAACGAAAATCTGCTCCATATTTGAATTTATCATCTCGAAAACCATATGCCAAGAAACCTTGCGCACGCCACATATCATTTTGCGAAAAATATGTACGAGCTCCAGCTCTCAAACGGAATCCTTCGATTTGGTTGTATCCAAAAGATGAATATAAATTCCCGATATCAATTGCATTTCCAACATTGTAATATCCAGAACCAAAAATCTCGATTGCTTTCACAATATTATTGAATTTTGGTACTTTATTTAATTGCTCTAATGTTTCGTAAATCCCTTCTTGATCTTTTGTTAAAGCTTCAGGACGATTTTCTGCCCAAAACTGATTATCTTTTTCGTTAAGCGCAGCTTTTGCTGGATCTAATTTCTCGTAATAAAAAGCTTCGGGATGTGTTGTATCGAAATCGTAATTGTAATAATTCACCGTTTTATGCGCAAAAATACCTTTCGCACTTTCCTTTTTACTCAACAACGACATATCCAACATCGCGTATTCTTTTTTCGGATAGAAAATAGAATCATTTGGAATATCATATTCTAAATTCATGAAAATATTACGCACAAAATTCACATTCATTTCTTTCGTTGTCTCCATCACAACTTCTTTTACCGCATAGGCATCTTTCGAGATATATAATTCTCCTTTAAATGTCAATTCACCTTCGCGACGCGGATAATATTTGATTCGATAAGATTCTATTCCATCTACATCAACTGTATCTTTCAATTCATAATCATAAACCGCGAAACCATCTGTAGCAATTGGACTCACAAATTTGATATCCAAAATATTGACACGATTATCATAAATATCAATATCACGGAAAAGATTTTTTACCGTAGAAGCCACCACTTCATTTTTCTCGAAACCTGATGTTTTATTTGCAATTAATTCTCGACGTTCTTTTGTAGAAGGTTTATTAATTCCTGCAACATTGTAAATTGACTCATTCAAGAAAGCTGGTAAATATGTTTTTCCATTAATAGAAGAAGTATCTACTTTCTCGAAAACAAACTCCATTCCTTTAAAAATCTTACGTTTCATAAAAGTTGAATCGATATTACTAATATCAAATTGCAACTTTTCGTATTCATCATATTGATAATGTGGCGCTAATTTTAGCCCATTTTTCTTTTTACGCTTCCATACTTCACGCAAAATAGCATAAGCTGGATTTTCTTTCTTTTTAGGACGTTTTTTCTTTGCCGAAACAACCGCAGTTTGTAAATCTACCGTTCCGCCATCTTCTTCTGAAGTATTGTCTTCTGTTAAAAATAATTGAGCAATAAAATTATAATCGATTTTATTTTCGATAACATAATCAGAAGTTTCGTATCCATTTTTTGATACGACAATTTTATTTGTATTCGAACTAGATTCGATATAAAAAGTACCATCAGAGTTTGATGTTGCACTTACTTTAAGTTCTGGTAAACGAATATCTGCGTAAGGAATAGGCTTCTGAGTTTCAGAATCGATTACCTTTCCTTGAATTTTTACTTGCGCGTGCACAGACGCTAAAACAACTATAAAAAAAGCTGTTATATAACTTTTCATCAATTAGATTTGGTTAAAAAAATAAAGCCTAGCAAAATGTGTGCTAGACTTTACAAATATAGTTTATAAATCTTAATTATTTATACATCACAGCTTTTACAGCTTCAACTACATCTTTTGCATTAGGAATCCAAGTCTCATACAAGTTTGGAGCATAAGGCGCTGATGTATCTTTTGTTGTGATACGTTTGATTGGTGCATCTAAATAATCGAATGCTTTTTGTTGAACCATATACGTAATTTCTGAAGCAACTGAAGCGAAAGGCCAAGCTTCTTCTAAAACTACTAAACGATTTGTTTTCTTAACAGATTTGAAAATTGTATCGTAATCTAATGGACGAACTGTACGTAAATCAATTACTTCTACAGAAATTCCTTCTTTAGCTAATTCATCAGCAGCAATGTAAGCTTGCTTAATGATTTTCCCGAAAGAAACTAACGTTACATCTGTACCTTCACGTTTGATTTCTGCTTTACCAATTTCGATTGTGTATTCTTCATCTGGCATTTCCATTTTATCTCCATACATCTGTTCAGATTCCATGAAAATTACTGGATCGTTATCACGAATTGCAGATTTTAATAAACCTTTTGCATCATAAGGGTTTGAAGGAACAATTACTTTAAGACCTGGTACATTTGCATACCAATTCTCAAAAGCTTGTGAGTGTGTTGCACCTAATTGTCCTGCAGAAGCAGTAGGTCCTCTAAATACAATTGGACAGTTGAATTGTCCTCCTGACATTTGATAAATTTTTGCAGCGTTATTGATAATTTGGTCAATAGACACTAATGAGAAGTTGAATGTCATATATTCTACGATTGGACGACATCCCGTCATTGTAGATCCAATTGCGATTCCAGAAAAACCAGCCTCTGCGATTGGCGCATCAATTACACGTTCTGCTCCAAATTCGTCTAACATTCCTTTCGAAGCTTTGTACGCTCCGTTGTATTCTGCTACCTCTTCTCCAATTAAAAATATAGATTCATCGCGACGCATTTCTTCACTCATTGCCTCTGCGATTACTTCTCTAAATGTTTTTATAGCCATTTTATGCGATTTCGTTCTTTATTATATTTTTTCCTAAAGCAAATGTAATAAAAAACTTGCGAATTATTTAAAACGAATTCATTCAATAAAAAAATCCCAAAATAATCTAAAGTTATTTTGGGATCGAAAAATATTTAAAAAAGAATGTAATCTCTATTTTAGAACCAGCCTTTGTGACCTTCTACATATGTTTTATCAAACTCTTCGTCAGATTTAGTCAAATAAATAATCCCTTCAATAAATCCAATAAGTCCAGCAAATCCAAATGTTACAAAAGTGGCAATAATTTGAATAACTCCTTCTTTTGTATATCCTAAATAGAATTTATGAATTCCTAAATATCCTACTAAAATTCCAGCAATGATTTTTTTCTCTGATTTGTACGGCTGATTGTTTTCCATCGTTTTTAAAGTTTAAATAATAATTGTTTTTGTTGGTTACAAATTTAATTTGTCCATCATTCTTAAAAATCACTAGATATAATGATTTTGAATACTGTACAAATAAAATAAATCTGATCTTAATTTAAGGTTAACGATTTAACAATCTACTTTTTATAAAATCAATTGCTTTTCTTTACATTTGCATAAAATGGTGCTCAACGAGTGAGTTAAAAGGGAATTTGGTTCAATTCCAAAACTGTCCCCGCAACTGTAAATTCTAACATACTTTTTGTAAAAGAATAAGTCAGGAAACCTGCCATTGCTAACAAATTAATAGAAAATGTTTTCGGAGGAAAAACAGATTTTAATATGAAAAAACTTTTTCTTTGTTTTAATCTTATCGCTGGAATTGCTTTTGCACAGACGGATACCATCAATTTGAAACCTTTGATTTTGAACGATGCTTTTCTTAAAAATCATTACAAATCTCAAAGTATTATCAAACTTAATGATAGTATTTTAGAGCAAAATCCTAATCAACTGACGCAAGTTTTACAAGCGCAAACGCCAATTTATTTTAAAGAAAATGGACGAGGAATGGTTTCTTCGCCTTCGTTTCGTGGAACTTTAGCTTCGCATACAGCGGTAATTTGGAACGGAATAAATGTCAATTCGCAAACAACAGGACAAACGGATTTTAATTTATTTGCAAGTAATTCGTTTGACGGAATTTTAGTGAAACCAGGAGGCGGAAGTATTGCGTATGGAACAGGTTCTATCGGCGGTACAATTCATTTGTTGAATAAATTTGAGTATGACAAAGGTTTACAGCAAAAAATAAATTTAGGATACGGAAGTTACGATACATGGTCGGGAAAATATCAATTGAAATATAGTACAGAAAAATTTAGTTCTTCAATCGATTACGAACGAAATCAATCTGATAATGATTATAAAATTCCGAATCACATGAAGAAGAATTTGAACGGAAAATATTATTTCAATACAATTAATGGAAATTTTGGCTATAAAATTAATCCTGAAAACGAATTGAAACTTTATTCAATGATCAATTTTGGGAAGCGCGAATTTCCTTTAGTTGACATTGGTTCAACGCCTTCTGGGTACGAAAATAAGGATTATCGTTTGATGACAGAATGGAATTTCAATCCAAATGAAAAGTGGCTATCGCAGTTAAAATTGGCATATATCCGAGAAGAAAACAGTTATTTCAACAATATTCACAAATCTTATTCGGACGATTTACAGGTGGATAATTATGTTTTAAAATATTATCTGAATCATCAATTGACTAATAATTTCGAGCTTTCACTTTTATCGGAAGCTAATTATAATCAAGGAAGTGGAAATAATTTGACCAAAAGTGATCAAAATTCTATCAATTTTGCCTTAATCGCAAAGCATAAATTATCAGATGTTTTGGAATATGAAGCGAGTATTCGTCAAGATTTTTCTGATACGTACCAAAATCCTTTTATTTATTCATTAGGTTTTAATTATCGTCCAATACATTCGTATCAATTGAGAGGAAATGTTTCGAAAAATTTCAGAAATCCAACGTACAATGATTTGTTTTGGAAAACTGGTGGAAATCCAGATTTGAAATCAGAATCAGCTTATCAATTTGAATTAGGAAATGATTTTATCAGTAAAAATTTAAACATTCAAACCAATATTTTTTACAATAAGTTGAGTGATATGATTCAATGGATTCCGAATTCGCAAAACAGTTCTTATTGGGTTCCTGTGAACATCAACAAAGCAGAAACCTATGGTTTTGAAATGATTGGAAATTACAAATGGAATGCGTTTACTTTCAAAACAACTTATGCATACACCAAAACAAAAGATAAATTTAAAAATAAGGAATTGATGTATTCGCCAAATCATAAATGGACGGCGAGCGCACAATACACTTACAAACGTTTATCTGCTTTTGTACAAAATATTTATACAAGTAAAGTTTTTACCGATTCGGAAGAAGAAAGAACGCTTGATGGATTTTGGCTAACGAATTTAGGTTTAAATTATACGATTTCACGACTTTATAGCGTTTCTATGAGAGTGAATAATGTGTTTAACCAGGAATATCAAACGCAAGAAAATCGTTGGCAACCAGGCACAAATTATAACATACAAATACAAATAAAATTTTAAAAAACTATGATTAAATTTAAATCAATCGCACTTATAGCCTTGGCAGGAGTATTTTTACAATCTTGTTCAAATGACGATGATGGACCAAACAATGATCCAGAAAATGGAAATTATTCGAAAGGAGTTTTTGTTTTGAATGAAGGAGATTACAATTCTTCAAATGCAGAAATTACTTATTTTGATCCAACAAAGGATGTAAGTACAACAAATCCTATCCAGGAAGTTTTCAAAAAAGCAAATTCTGGAGCTCAATTAGGTTCTGTGGCGCAAAGTATGTATTTCAAAGGAAATAAAGCATATATCGTTCTTAATGTTTCTAATAAAGTAGAAATTGTAGATAATACAACTTTCAAAAAAATTAGTACAATTCCATCTTCAGAAAACATGAACAATCCACGTTATATTGTTTCTGATGATCAATTTTTATATATTTCAAACTGGGGAGATCCAAAAATTACGACAGACGATTTTATTGCAAAATACAAAATCAGCGATTTAACATTTGTAGAAAAATATAAAGTAGATGAAGGTCCTGAAAAAATGATTCTTGACAATAACAAACTTTATGTTGCGCAAAAAGGTGGTTGGGGAATTGGTAAAACTGTTACAATTATTGACCTTAAAACAACTGATAAGAAAAGTATAAATGTTGGAGAAGTTCCGACAGATTTAACAATTCAAAACGGAAATTTATTTGTGCTTTCGCAAGGTATTTCATGGGAAACTAGTTCAAAAGGAAAATTAGTTCGTTATAATTTAACTTCAGAAGATAAATTAGAAATGAATTTTGCTGCTGGACAATATCCTAATTTCTTAGTTGCAGAAAATAGTAAATTATACTATATCCTTAATAATTCTGTTTACTCTATGGCTACAAATGCGACAGCTTTGCCTACAAAAGCAGATTATATTACTGGAGCTGAAAACGTATATGGATTTAATGTAAAAGGTGATACCTTCTATGTTTTAGATTCAAAAGATAACAAATCTAGTGGACGTTTATTTATTCAAAATGCACAAGGCGGTCTTAAATATCAAACAATTATCACTGGTTTATTTCCAAACTCAGTTTACATTAAATAATAGTTTTTCATATCAACGAATAAAAAAAATCTGAAGTTTAGACTTCAGATTTTTTTATACTTTTTATTTTGAAAATGGTTTGTGAATTGAACACTACAATCGCGAGTAAAATCAAACTATAACCGATCATTTGCATTGGCGAAACGGCTTCTTTATAATAGAAAATTGCTAAAACAAAATTCATAATTGGATTCAAATAAATTAAAATTCCAACGGTTGAAGAGTCAATTCCTTTTAAGGCAAAATTGTTTAAGAACATTGGAATAATGGTGAACAAAACCACAATCATCATGATACATTGATAGAAAATTGTTTCGGTCGGAATTGGTCCCGAAAAGATGAACACCAATGGTAACATCAGAATGGCTACAATTAATAATTGTGTCATCAACAAATTGAAACTATCAAAAACATTCAAGCTCCTCTGAATGATGATATACAGGGCAAATGTACATGCAACAATCAAACTATAAACCAAGTCAATCAAATGACCTATAGAAAGAACCAAACATGCTAAAAGACTAATACCAACTGCAATCCATTTTATTTTGGTTAAATGTTCTTTCAGAATAATGAAAGCCAAAACGGTAGTAATAATTGGACAAACCAAGTACGACAGCGACGCAGCTTGCACACTAATATGATTCATCACAATAATAAACATCAACCAATTCGTCATCAAAATCAACGATCCACCAACAATTAAACTTCCTAATTTTTTCTGTTTCTTTTTATCAAATGATTTGAACAAATCATAATCAGCTTTCATCTTATTGCGTCGAAATCCGACATTAATGATCACTAAAAAGAAAACGGAAACGTACAATCTAAAAAATAGAATATCCAAAGGTGGATAACCGGCGATTGGTTTCAATCCGAAACTGAAAAATCCCCACATAAAGTAGGTTATAATGGCTGCAATGATATATTTTGATTGATTCATAAAAGAGGCGTCAATTTGTACAAATGTATCGAATATCCAATTTGGAAATGATTATTTTTGCCTTAAATTTTATAGAAATGGAAAATCTTTTTACAGACGAATATTTTATGCGAATAGCCTTTAACGAAGCGGTTACAGCTTTCGAGCGAGACGAAATTCCAGTTGGAGCTGTGATTGTTTGCAACAACAAAATTATCGCGAAAGCACATAATCTAACGGAAACATTGACTGATGTGACCGCTCATGCTGAAATGCAAGCCATTACCTCTGCTGCGAATTATTTGGGCGGAAAATATTTACAAGATTGCACATTGTATGTAACCTTAGAACCTTGCGTCATGTGCGGCGGCGCATTGTATTGGAGCCAAATCTCGAAAGTGGTTTATGGTGCTTCGGATGAAAAACGCGGTTTTAAGGCAAAAATTGGCGAATTACATCCAAAAACTGAAATTGTTTCAGGAATTATGGAAGATGAATGCGGTCAATTGATGAAAGAATTTTTCCAACGCAAGCGTTAAATCGATTTCAATATCGATAAAACTTCGTTATAATTTTCTATAAAAGCCATGTGTCCTCCATCAAATTTATACAAATGAATATGAGGCAAATCTGGAATTAAGGTTAAAAATAATTCAGGATTAACCGTTTCATCATTCAGTCCAACAATGATATAAATTCCACCTTTAAAATCATACAAAATCGACGAACGATCAGGGCGCTCTCGCATTCCTTTCAAAGCTGCACAAACGCCTTCAATCGGAGTTTTTAAAGCAATTTCTTTTACAAACTTCAACTCATCTTTAAATTGATCACGATGATGTGTTGCAAATAAAGTAGGCATACTAAAACTCACCAACGCATTGAAATTTTTACGAGCTGTTTCACACGCTTTCAAACGTTGATTTTTCTTCGCTTCATCATCTGGTAAAGTCGAGGAGTTAATCAAAACAATATTTTCTACTCGTTCAGGAAAAAGATCAGCCAACGCACACGTCACATATCCTCCCATCGAATGTCCTACAAAAGCTACTTTTTCAAGATTTAATTCATCCAGAACTTCAATCACTTTTTCTGCCATTTCTTCCATCGTATTCACCTCTTGAAAATTTTCAGAATTTCCATGTCCAGGTAAATCAATTGTAATAATTTGATTGTGATGAAATAAATCATTCTGTAAACGATTCCATATTTTATGATTTTCCAAAAAACCATGTAAGAAAACTATAGGTTTCCCAACTCCAATACTTTCGTAGAACAACATATTTTGGTTCAGAATTTGTAATTAATTAAATACAAATTTACAACAATGAAAAAATATAATCCTATTATAATACTCACAATAGCTATTGGTGCTATTCTTATTTATTGTATTACAAGAAATAAATCACTTATAATTGGAGGTTCTGTACAAAAAGAAATTAAAAAAGATTCTTCTATTCAGGAAATTGCTTTTGCTTCTCCAAAGATTATGAATAATTCTGAATTGAAATTAATACAAGGAAAAGGTAAATTTGAAATTGAAAAAGTAGCAAAAGAAGAACAAACATTTAGTTTTAGAAATGATTCTTCTTCATCTGTTTTTATTCAAATAATTCCTCAAGATAAACTAGGAAACATTAGAATTAATCAACTTATCTCTCCAAATAATGAAAAAGATGGTCCTTTTGGACAAGAAATCAATTACGATTTAAACGAAAAAGGTTTGTATCAAATTCGAATTGGCGAAAGTTTGATGCAAGGCGATCCATTTGAAGGAAAATATACCTTGAAATTGCAGTTAAAATAGTTACTTTTACAACAGAATTTTTCTGTTATGAAATGGACTTTTATCGCTTTTATTACATTGATTACGCTTTATAGTTGTGAAGACAAATCTACACCAACCATTTATCCAAGCAAGATTGGAGTTGATTCTGCGTACAAGGATTTGGTAAAAAAAGATAAACCAACAACAGAAGATGTAATGAAAGAAGAAGTGGTAAAAACAGCTTCTCCTCAGAAAAAAGTTGTGATAAAACCTCAGCAAAAAGTTATATCTAATACAGATAAAATTGTTCCTTTAAGCGCTAATAACACTACAGAGAATCTTGAAGTAAGTTATGCAAAAGCAAAAGCGGAACCGACTAAAATAGCGGGACAAACCAATACGTTTACGTTTAATGCAGATTCTGCAAAGAAAGTTTGGATCAAAATTTCTGCACAAGATTCTACAGCGAATATTAGAATTAATCACATCAAAGGACCTGCGGATTCTATAAAAGGTGGTCCTTTTGGCAAAGAAACCATTTTCGAATTACCTGCGCGTGGCGTGTATCAATTCTCGATTTCGGAGAAACCAACAACCCCAAAACCATACGCTGGGAAATATAAAGTTGAATTGAAATTATTGTGGAAATAAATCTATTTGTAATAGATTTTGTAGTTAAGTGAATGATTTTTCAAAATATCTTGTTTAATCATTTCACCATTAATTTCATTGTAATATTCGACTGATTTTTTTGTTACAATCAAATCAAAATAGCCATTTCCTTCGGGACAAAAAGGATTTTCGTAAGAAGTTTCTAAACCAATAAAATAGTTTTTGGCTTCGGAAGGTTTAAGTTTTAAATGAATCGGAAAAATATATTTTCCTTGATAATCTTTATCCACTTCAAACCATTTTTCTTCAATCAAACTTTGTTTATCCTCAATCGATTTTAGAATCATTGGTTTGAAATAATAATATTCGTTGCAATAATTTTTCTTTTTCACTTTTGATTCAAACAAAATTTCAATTGCGACAATTTCAATTTCTTTCTCATTTGGAAGTAATAAATTCGAAAATATTTTAAGTCCGAAACTTGTGTTATCCGTTAATCGAACCACTTGTTTAAACTTTGGACGAAATTGTTTGTAATTGGAATAATTCACTACCTCAACTTGATTGAGATTAATCGTATCCAACTTTTGAGCAAAACTCATCACAGAAAGTAAGAAAAGAATTAGAAACTTCATTTTATAAAAATAGAAAAAATTTTCAGTAAATGATTTTCTCAATTCATCCTAAAAAATCAACAATTCGTAAACATATATTTATACAAGTCTTTTGCTAACTATAGTTTTGATAAAAATTAACAACATGAAAACACTTATCAAAATCCTAAAAATCTTCTTTATTGCTCTAATTTCAATAATTACACTTATTTTTTTGTATTTATTTATTAGTAATAAAATTTTCTTAGCTTCTAAAAATGAAACAAATATTGGCTATCTAAAAAATAATAAAACAACAATTGACAGCAACTTTGATTCTCAGATTTTTGATAATAACTTCAACACTTCAAATGTTATTCTATTAGGTGAAATTCATGGTTTTGCTGACAATCAAAAATTAGATGAATTTATGTTTAAATATTTGAATAAGAATCTTGGATTCAACTATTACATTGCCGAAATGGACAGTTTAAATTCTAAAAAATTAAACACATTTCTAAGCTCCGATGTTAAAAATGAAAAATTATTAAAAGAAGTTGTTTTAGCTATTAAAAAAAGAATTCCTCAACAATCAAGTCAAGAGTTACTAAAAAAATGGAACAACTTGTATGATTACAATAAAACATTAAATGATTCATCTAAAATCGTTGTTTTGGGTATTGATACAAACTTTGATGATTCTAACAACAAAATTTCAAGAGATTCTGCAATGATTGAAAATTTTAATCATATCATTTCAAAGAATCATCTACAAAATGAAAAATTCTATGGATTATTTGGTCTTTTTCATACACTTCAAAAAAGTATGAATGATAAAGAAAAACCTTTTGCTGAAAGACTTTTAGACAATAAATATAACGTAACAAGCATCGTAAGTTATACATTGGACAGTGAAATGTATTTACCTAAAAATGATCAATTTCCTACTCCAGAAAATGAAAAAATAAACTGGGTAAATGCTGATGGACCGATGATGTTAATAAAAGGTATTCTTGATTTTAAAGAACTTGCAAAGTCTAATTCCATTTCAATTTTTAATCTTAATGCGAAAAATTCACCATACAAATCTTCTCAAAATTTAATTCAAATAAAGTCAAGATTATTTGGAGAAAACATTACGCCAAAAGAAAATTTAAAAACAACTGATTATTTTCAATACGTTGCAATTCTTCGTAATTCTGAAGCATTAACTCCAATTCAATAAAAAAAACGGAATCTTATAGATTCCGTTTTTTTTTATTTTCCTTATATCGATTAAATCAAATTCAAAACTTGTTCTAAATCTTCTAATAAGTCATCTATATCTTCGATACCAACAGACAAACGAATTAAATCATCTGTAATACCAATTTCAGCACGTTTCTCAGCAGGAATAGACGCATGTGTCATCGTAGCTGGGTGATTTGCTAATGATTCAACACCACCTAAAGATTCAGCCAAAGTGAAAACTTTTAAGTTTTCTAAAATTTTGAAAGCATCTTCTTTCTTCCCAGAAGTCAACGTAAACGTTACCATTCCTCCGAAATCTTTCATTTGTTTTTTCGCAATTTCGTGTTGCGGATGATTTTCCAAACCTGGATAATACGTGTGCGCAACTTTTGGATGAGCCTCTAAAAATTGTGCGATCTTCATTCCGTTTGAACAGTGACGATCCATACGAACAGCCAAAGTTTTGATTCCACGTAAAACTAAGTAAGAATCTTGTGGTCCTAAAATTCCTCCTGTTGCAAATAAATTGAAGTGAACATCAGTTGCCAATTGCTCTGAATTAACCACAATTGCTCCAGCAACTAAATCTGAGTGACCTCCTAAATATTTTGTTGCAGAATGCATCACTATATCTGCTCCCAACTCAATTGGTCGTTGTAAATAAGGCGAAGCAAATGTATTATCAACAGCGACTAAAATATCAGATTTTTTTGCTTTTACAGCATCATTTACCGCTTTGATATCAACCACTTTCATCAATGGATTTGTAGGTGTTTCAACCCAAACCATTTTTGTATTATCATTGATTAAAACAACAACAGCCTCAACATTTGTCATATCAACGAAATGGAATTTCAATCCAAATTTTTCATAAACACGTGTAAACAAACGGTAAGAACCTCCATATAAATCGTCCATCGCGATGATTTCATCACCTGGTTTAAATAATTTTAATACACCATCGATTGCTGCCAAACCAGAACCAAATGCAAAACCTGCAACTCCACCTTCGATAGATGCTAATGCATTTTCTAAAGCAGTTCTTGTTGGATTTGCACCACGAGAATATTCGTATCCTTTGTAATCTCCTGGTGATCTTTGCGCGAATGTTGATGTTTGGTAAATTGGAGTCATTACGGCTCCTGTAGAAGGGTCATGTTGTTGACCTCCATGTATAGCTTTTGTATTGAATTTCATTGTAAATGCTTTTAACTATAGCAAATATATGGAGTTTTATTTATTCTTTGTTTTAAAGATTTGTTAGAATTTATTTCGGGAGATTAACTAAACAATTCGTATAAAACTTGTAATGATTTTGGCTTCTTAAAATTATTGGTGTGAATTTGATAGTACTTCACTAGAATTTCGAGTAAAAGAGAACGTTGCGATTGGTTGAATGTATTTTTTGAATCTTCGGAAAAGTGTAATTCTAACAATTTTTTGAACAAAACAGTTTCATCTGCTTTCAACATATTGATAGATGAATTCGAATTTGTGAAAAATCCATTTTCTAAATCGAATAGATTTCCATCAATTTCTAAGTTGGGATAAAAACCAAGAAAATGTGATAATTGAATTAAAAAAATCAAATGAAAATCTGCAAAATCATCTTTTTTTTGATCAAATTCTTTTAACGAATGTTCAATGTAAAAATATAATTCTGGATTATCTGATTCTTCTTTTAGAACTAAGTTTAGGATTTCAGCTAAGAAAAAAACAATCGCCGATTTGATGGGATGAAAATGCAACGATTCATAATAATGCGACGTCTGAGCTGATTTTAAGAAAACCAATTGTTGTTCATTTGATTTCGGTTGAAAGCTCAAATCTATTTCTGCTAGCGGAAAATACAACGAAGTATTTCGCTTTTTTTTGGAGAAAACTCCTTTTGCTATAAATGATTTAAGGCCAAAATCTTGTGTATAACAACGAATAATTAAACTCGTGTCACCATATTTTAAGCTTGAAAGTACAATGGCTTTGGTTTCTAAAATTTTCATTAACGGACAACTGCAATTTTTAATGTTTTGGTTTCTGTACCATCAGCATTTGTCATCAAAACTAAGTAAATTCCAGAAGCTACTGGCTTTCCTTTTGCATTATTTGTGTTCCATTCTACAATTCCTCCTTCTGCTTTTTTCTCAAAAAGTAAATTTCCAACAATATCTGTAATCTTAACCAACGCACGATTTGGAAGATTTTTTATCGTGACATTCCCCTTATATTCTGGACGATAAGGATTAGGATAAGCAATTGCATTGTTAAAATTATTCGCTTCTGTCGATACACCTCCGTTATACGAAACCACACCTTTTTCCGTTGCAAAATATACTTTTCCTGTCGATTCATCAATCGAAACATCGTACACAACATCCGAAGGTAAAGGTGAATTTTTAGACGTAAAATGCAATTTCGTCGATTCTCCACTATCCGAAACATAATAAACTCCTGCTCCATTTGTTGCAATCCATTTATTATTTGCGTTATCTACTTTTATAGCATAAATTCCAACATCGGTTAACAACGCTTCCGGAATTCCATCTTGAATAATGACAACAGGCTCGGCAATTATATTATTAGAACTTACAGCATTATCAGCTCCGTACAAAACCACTAAACCTTGTTGAGTTCCTATCCACAAGTTGTTTGATCTATCATTTGCAACTGTCAAAACGTTATTAATAGGCAACTTGTTTGAAGTTGTTAAAGTTGTTACTATTTGATAATTTTTATCTAATACAGCAACCCCTCCTCCTTCTCTACCACTTGGATAATAGGTATAAATATCAGAAAAATCAGGAGTTAGAGCCACTATTGCAGAGGCTTTATCAACAGAAATATTATTCCACGTCCCATTAGCATTACGTTCTAAGTAATAAACCGAATTATAATCAGGAGATTTTCCATCTGGAAATGAAGCACCAATATGTAAGTTTCCTAATTTATCATAGGCTAATCCAGAAATTCTAGAACTAGGGAACTGATTACTAATAATTCGATCAGGTTTATAATTATTTACAAACTCGAATTTAGTTGGATCAAATTCTAATAAATCTGTTCGCCCATTTACATCGCGTCCATACTTATTGAATGATGAAACTATAAATGTATTATTATTTTTATCTGGATGAGGAGCGATTCTTAAAACATCTCGAATATCAAAAATATCTTTTGAACGAAAATTGTTCCATTGTTTTACATTATAATAATAGAAACCATCACTATTATCTAAAACATTTCCATAACCTAGAGTTCCTCCTGGAGCAATCCAGACTTTTCCATTTTTTGTTGTTACAGACCAAGCTTTATTATTGAAAGGTCCATCGGGATAAAATTCTTTATGATTAGATAAATTAATAATTCCATGATTTACTGAACCTCCAAAATAAATATTGTTAATAAAAATTCCTGAATTGAAATTTATTTCATTTCCATCTTCATCAATTAAAGGGTAATTATCTCCTTTGAAAACAGAAATTTGATTATTCTGAGTAATAATTAATTTACCATTCGACGATTTTAACTCTTTAATCAAATTAAAAGGAGTAGAAGTTCCTCTTAATAATTTTAATTCATTGTTTACCGAATAATAAATCTCATTTTCAAATAATTCTATATTGGTAACATTTTGACCAACAATTTCTTCTTTCCAAATTTTTCTATTTGTAAAATCTGGATTATTCAAATTCTTATCCGATAATTCGCTCGAATAGATTCCTTTATCTGTTGCAATATAAAGAGTTGTCCCGTTAATTGTTGCATCATTTACAACAGCTGTATTTGTACGTGTTGTCTCTTTAAATTCTTCCTCTTTTAAATCGAAAGAAACAATTCCAAAAGCTCCAGAAATAAACGCAATGCCATCATTTATAAAAATATGATTGACTTTTTTATCACCCGAAAAACCATTCCATTTGATATCCAAAACCATTGTCGATTCTCCAGATTTCAATAAATCTAAACCTCCATTTTCATACCCAACTAAAAACGAATCCGAATCTTTATCATAAGCCATTGCAGAAACCCCAACATTGTTCAAAAAATTGGTTTTATTTAGTTTAATCCAATCACTTGTTGGATTTAGAGGATTGAACAAGAAAATTCCGTTTTCAGTTCCACAATAAATCACACCATTTACTTCTTCCAACAATTTCACATTATTGTAAGAAAAAAGATCAGTCCAACGCACTTTATCATTTTGAGCGTTTAAACTTGTGAAAATCATGGTGATGAAAATGAACAATTTTGTCTTCATAATGCACAAAAATACTGTAATTTATAACAAAATAACTTGCTAAAAATTGTATTGCTTGTTACAATAAATCATAAAATTTACCTGGAAGAGTAGAAATTATTTGTTTCAATTCTAAATCTAATAAAACTGGCATCAATTCGTAGGATTTCAAATTTAAGTCAAAAGACATTTTATCAATATGTTGTTTTCCATTGGTTTTGAGATAATTTACAATTAAATTTTCATCATTAGAAAACTCAATAAACAAATCTATTTGTTTTGGTTTCTTCTTCGAATTGAAGTTAAAATAATCAATAATATCTTTCGAATTTTCGACCAAATAAGCTTGATGAGATTTTATCAAATAATTACACCCAATACTCAACGCATCCGTTGATTTCCCTGGCAAAGCAAACACTTCTCGATTATATTCATTTGCAAATTTTGCAGTCACCAAACTTCCACCTTTAAAAGCAGATTCTACCACAATTGTAACATCTGATAAGCCTGCAATAATCCGATTTCGTTGCAAAAAAGCTTCAGGTGTAGCAATTTTAAAACTTGGTTGCTCCGTTATCCAACCTCCTTTTTGTAAAATTTCAATCGCAATTTTTTTGTGAGTAGCAGGATAAATTCGTTCAAAATTTGTTCCCATTACCGACCATGTTGCAACATTATTTTTGAGCGCATTTGTATGTGCTTCTATATCGCAACCGTACGCTAATCCACTAACAATTGTAACATCAAAATCTGCTAAACCTTCGATTAATTCAGTAATAAAATTTCGTCCATAATTAGTCATTTTTCGCGTACCAACAATCGAAATCTTTTTGTTATTGAATTGATTAAATTCTAAACTTCCTTTACAAAAAATCACCAAAGGTGCATCAATACATTCTTTTAAGAATTGTGGATAAGCTTCATCATAAAAAGTTAAAATATTGATTTGATTATTTTTACAATATTCTATTTCGTTAAAAGCTAAATCTAACCATTTTTTATTCCCAAAATCTTTGCTTATTTGCTGTCCAATTCCCGAAATTTGCAGCAAATCTTTTGGTTTACAATTCCAAGCAGCCTGTGCTGAACCAAAAAATTGAATAATTTTTCGAGCTGTGATATCGCCAATTCCTTTCTGAAAAGAAAGTGCTAAAATATATGGTAAATCGGTTTGCATTTTGTTAAATTACTAATATTAAACCAACTAAGCAGAATTTTAAGTATTTATTTTTTGCTAAATCTAAAAAAAATGTTAATTTCGTAGTATGAGGTTAGAAGAGCATATTAGTCAATTATTATTTCAGCACGATTGTGTAATCGTTCCAAACTTTGGAGCGTTTATCTCAAACAATGCTAATGTGGCGTTTGACGAGCAAACAAACACATTTATTCCACCAAGAAAAGAGCTTTCTTTCAATACAACTTTAACAAAAAGTGATGGTGTTTTGGTGAATAAAATTGTAGAAGATGAGCCAATGTCTTTTGAAAATGCGCAAACATTTTTGAATGAACAAGTTTATTTTTGGCAAGAACATTTGAAAAATGGAAAAGTTTTAACCTTACAAAATATCGGATCATTACAATTTAATGACGCTGGAAAAATTGACTTCAAACCAGAAAATGCTCAAAATTATTTCATCGCCGCTTATGGTCTTTCAAATTTACAAGCCAATTACATTTTAGATTCGTCTAAAACTAAAACCTCTAACAAACACATGTCAAAATTTTTAGCCGCAGCCTCATTAATTCCCATTATTGTTGGTGGCTTCCTATATTTTAATACGCCGCAACCCGTACAAGAATTCGTAACAGAACAATGGAGCGGTTTGGTTTTACCAATGATTGGTAAAGATGACGCAACCAAAACTGAAAAACCTACAGTGCAATACGATGTGTATAATATGCCGCAAACGATTGCTGAGCCTTCTTTAGTTGAATATCAGATTGCCGAAACGGTAACGAAAACAGATACAATTGAAACGCCTAAAAAAGTTGAAATTACAGTTGTAAAGGAAACGAAACTGAATGAAACTGAAAAGGAGATTACGGCAATTGTAAAGGAAAAGCCTTCGACAAAAGAAATTGTAAAAACAGAAACAAAAAAATTAACGAAAGTTGAAGCTCCTAAAACAGCTGAAAAGAAAGTTGAGGACAAAAAAGAAGTTGCAACTAAAACAACTTCAAAATCTAACAATAAAAAATATCAAGTAATTGCGGCTTCGCTTAAACGTCAAGAAGATGCTGATCGTTTGGTTGGAGAATTGAAAAAACAAGGTTACAAAGATGCAGGAGTTTCTTATGTAAAAGGTCGCTATTATTATGTTACATATAGCAGCTTCAATAACATAGAAGACGCGCAAAAATATATGAATGATGTGAATAAAAAGTCTCCTGGAACTTGGGTTAGAACTGAAAATTAAATCATTTTTTAATACAATATAAATCGAAATAAGCTGCCCAAAAGGCAGCTTATTTCTTTGTTAGAATGAATATGAAAACTACTTCCAACCACCACCTAAACTTTTGTATATAGCGACAACTGTACTTAATTGTTTTTCTTTTGTTTCGATTAATTCCATTTTTGCATCCAATAAATCACGTTGAGTTGTTAACACTTCTAGATAATCTGCACGATTATTTTTGAACAACTGATTCGCAATATCAATAGATTCTACAAGTGCTTTCGCCTGTTTATCTTTGTACGAATAACTTTGTTCTAAGTTATTAATCTTCGACATTTGATTTGACACTTCTAAATAAGCATTTAAAATCGTTTTATCATATTCGTACAACGCTTGTATTTGATGAGCATTTGCTGTATTAAACTCCGCTTTTATCGCACTTTTATTGATTAAAGGCGCAGCTAATTCTCCAGCCAACGAATATAAAATAGACTCTGGCATTTTTACCAAATAAGATGGTTTGAACGCATTTAGTCCTAAAGCCGCAGAAATATTAAGTGACGGATAAAACTCTGCACGAGCCACTTTCACATCTAAAGCAGAAGCTTTTAACTCTAATTCTGCTTGTTTGATATCAGGACGATTTGATAATAATTCAGAAGGAATTCCTGCATGCACTGTTTGTGGAATCAAATCCATAAATGACGAACCATCACGTTTTATCTTTTGCGGATATCTTCCCAATAAAGCATTAATCCTATTCTCGGTTTCCGTAATATCTTGTTTAATATTAAACTCTTCGCTTTCTGATTTTAATAATTCTGCTTCAAATTTCCTCACCGCTAATTCAGTTTCACGCGCTGCTTCCTTTTGAATTTTAACTACACGAAGTGATTCTTTCTGTAACTCAATATTTCGATGAATTAACTCCAATTGACTATCTAAAGACAATAATTCATAATAAGACGATGCGATCTCTGAAATTAAATTTGTCAAAACAAAATTCTTTCCTTCTACCGTTGATATATATCGCGCAATCGAAGCATCTTTCGAATTACGTAATTTTTTCCAAATATCAACTTCCCAATCAGCGCTCAATCCAATCGCATAATCCATCAAAGGATCAGGCATTTCTTTCCCGGGTTTTATCTCAGTCGAAGCATCACCAGCACCTTGACTTGTATAACGACCAACTTTCTCAACTCCAATTCCTGCATTTGCTGAAACATTTGGCGATAATTTTCCGTTTTTGTACAACACTTCATTTTTAGAAATCTCAATTTCTTGAAGTGTAATCATCAATTCTTGGTTATTTTTTAACGCTTCTTCAATCAAAACGACCAAATTTGGATCAGTAAAAAATTGTTTCCAAGGCGTCAACCCAGAACTTGGTGCATCATCATTTTGCACATTTTGATAAGCTTCTGGAATTTTTGGTGCTTGATGATTTTCAATCTCTTTGCTTACCGCAGGAGTTTTACAGCTCCAAATCATCGGTCCAAAAAGACTTATTGCAATTATATTTTTTAAACTATTTTTATTCATCTTCCGTGATTTCTTCTGTTAAAGGATTTTCATCTTCATATTTCACCAATTGCATTTTATCCGCCAAAGCGCCAAACGCAACATATAAACCGGGTACAATAAACAACCCGAAAATAGTTCCGAACAACATTCCGCCTGCAGCAGCAGTACCAATTGTTCTATTTCCTACTGCTCCCGGACCAGAAGCAATAACCAACGGAATAAGACCTGCAATAAACGCAAATGATGTCATCAAAATTGGACGGAAACGAACACCCGCACCTTCAATCGCTGATTTTACAATTGATAAACCTTCGTTATGTTTTTGTACTGCAAACTCAATAATCAACACCGCATTTTTACCGAGAAGTCCAATCAACATCACCATTGCAACTTGTGCATAAATATTATTTTCTAATCCTAATAATTTCAAGAAGAAAAATGCTCCGAAAATCCCTGTTGGTAGTGAAATGATAACTGGTAAAGGCAAAATAAAACTTTCGTATTGTGCTGCTAAAATCATGTAAACGAAAATTAAACAAATGGCGAAAATAATCACCGCTTCATTTCCACGAGAAACCTCATCTTTCGAGATTCCTGCCCAATCAATTCCAAAGCCGCGAGGCAATGTATTTTTAGCTACTTCATTAATCGCTGCAATCGCTTGTCCACTACTATAACCTGGTGCTGGCGTACCACTAATTTCTGCTGCATTATACATATTGTGACGCGTAATTTCTGATAATCCATATACTTTTTCAATTTTCATGAAAGCTGAATATGGAACCATTTCACCTTGATCATTTTTCACATACAATTTCAATAAATCTTCTGGTAACGCACGATATTCTGGCGAAGCTTGTACCATCACTTTATAAGGTCGGTCAAATTTGATGAAACTTGTTTCGTAATTAGAACCAACTAATGTTGATAAATTATCCATCGCATTTTCGATCGAAACTCCTTTTTGTTCGGCAATATCATTGTCAATTTTCAAGACATATTGAGGGAAAGAAGCACTATAAAATGTAAATACAGAACTCAATTCTGGACGACGAGTTAATTCTTTTACAAAATCACGGCTCACTTCTTCCATTTTATGATAATCTCCACTACCCGCTTTATCTAACAATCTCAACTCGAAACCTCCTGCAGCACCATATCCAGGAACAGATGGTGGTTGAAAATATTCGATATTTGCACCATTAATATTCCCAGTTTTTTCTTCTAATTCTTTGATGATTTCTTCAGCAGATTTAGAACGTTCGTCCCAACTTTTCAAGTTAATCAAACAAGTTCCAGAGTTTGCTCCTGTTCCTTCTGTCAAAATCTCATAACCAGCCAAAGATGAAACTGATGAAACGCCATCAATTCCTTCCGCTATTTTTTGTAATTTTTGAGAAACTTCATTTGTTCTTTCTAACGTAGAACCTGAAGGTGTTTGAATAATCGCATAAAACATTCCTTGATCTTCGTTTGGAATAAATCCAGAAGGTAAACTATTATTCAAAAAGAAAACTCCAGCACAAAATGCTAGTAAAAATCCGAATGTAACAGTGCGTTTGTTAACTGTTTTGGTTAAAACTTTTTCATATTTAAAAGATCCTTTGTTGAACAAATTATTAAACTTCAACAAAAATTTATTTAGCATCGTTTTCTTTCTTGGTTGATTATGATTATTTTTCAAAATCATTGCACACAAAGCTGGTGTAAGCGTTAAGGCAACAATTCCTGATAAAATAATTGATGTCGCCATCGTAATCGAAAATTGACGATAAAAAATACCAACAGGGCCAGACATAAACGCAACTGGGATAAACACGGCTGCCATTACAAATGTTATTGCGATAATTGCTCCACTAATTTCACGCATTGCTTCTTCCGTCGCTCGTAAAGGCGAAAGATTTTTCTCTTCCATCTTCGCGTGAACAGCCTCTATCACCACAATCGCATCATCGACAACAACTCCAATCGCCATAACTAAAGCAAAGAGAGAAATCAAGTTTAATGTAATTCCAAAGAAACTCATTAAAGCAAAAGTTCCTATCAAAGAAACAGGAACCGCCAACGCAGGAATTAATGTAGAACGCCAGTCACCTAAGAATAAAAACACAACAATCCCAACTAAAACGAAAGCTTCAAAAAGTGTATGTACCACTTTTTCCATTGAAGCATCTAAGAATTTCGAAACGTCATATGAAATCTCGTAATCCATTCCTTTTGGTAAATTATTCTCTTTAAGATCAGCCATTAATGCTTTGATATTTTTAATCACTTCACTCGCATTACTTCCGTACGATTGTTTTATCACAATTGCGGCAGAAGGTTTTCCGTTCAATGTTGAGTAAATATCATACATCGAACTTCCGAATTCTATATCAGCAACATCTTTTAAACGTAAGATTTCTCCATCAGGATTTGCTCTTAAAATGATGTTTCCATATTGTTCTTTTGTGTTATATCGACCTGAATATTTTAATACATATTCAAAAGCTTCTGAACGTTTTCCAGAACTTTCCCCTGTTTTCCCTGGCGAAGCTTCAATACTTTGTTCATCCAACGCTTTCATCACATCATCCGCAGAAATATTATAGGCTTGCATTCTATCTGGTTTTAACCAAACACGCATTGCATATTCTCGGTTTCCTAAAATATCTGCATCTCCAACTCCATTAATACGTTTCAACTCAGATAAAATATTGATATCTGCATAATTATATAAAAATTGTTGGTCAGCTTTTGGATCGTTACTGTACAAGTTAATGTACATCAACATGTTTGATTCTTCGCGTGTAATTTTCACTCCTTCGCGAACTACTAAAGGCGGAAGTTTATTGACAACCGAAGAAACACGGTTTTGCACATTTACAGCTGCAATATTGGGATCAGTTCCTAAATCAAATATCACTTGAATAGACGCTTCACCGTCATTCCCAGCATCAGATGTAATATATTTCATTCCTGGAACACCATTTAGCGCACGTTCTAATGGAATTACCACCGATTTGATTAATAATTCATTATTTGCACCCGGATATTCCGCTGTAATATTCACCTTTGGTGGCGAAATTGAAGGGAACTGCGTTACGGGTAATTTGACTAATGATAGAATTCCTAAGAAAACTATAATCAACGAAATGACAATCGATAGAACGGGTCTTCGAATAAATTTATCAAACATAACTTTGAATTTTTTAGATTAGTTTGATTTTAATTTCAACGATGAAAGAACTTTTCTTGGTGCAATAAATTTCGTTTTGATTTTATCATCATCTTTCACTTTCTGAACACCCTCTAACAAAATATTATCTTTCTCCGAAAGTCCGCTTTCTACCACATAAACATCAGGCATTTCTAGACCAATCGTGATATTTCTCGATTTGACAACACCATTTTTATCTACTACAAAAACATAGGTTTTATCTTGAATTTCGTAGGTTGCTTTTTGTGGAATTAATAAAGCATCATGTAACGGAACTGTCATTTTTACTTTCCCTGTTTCACCATTTCTTAACAGATGATTTGGATTTGCAAAACGTGCACGAAACGCAATATTTCCTGTTTCGTTGTTAAATTCTCCTTCTATCGTTTCTACCAAACCTTTTTCTGGTAAAGGTTTATTATTCGCCATAATCAACGAAACTTGTTTATTCGCTCTATCTTGAATATTTGTTTGATAATCTAAATATTCAGGTTCAGAAACGTTGAAATAAGCAAACATTGATGAGTTATCAGATAAATTTGTTAATAACATTCCTTCGTCAATCAAGCTTCCCAATTTCATAGGAATTCTATCAATAACACCAGAAAATGGTGCACGAATATCTGTAAATGATAAATGTAATTGAGCCAATTGCATTTCTGCTTTCGATTTTTCTAATCGTGCTTGCGCAATGGCTTTTTCGTTCTTAGAAACGACATTATTATCAGCCAAAGTTGCTGAATTTTGTAATTCAATTTGTGCCTCTTTTACCTCAGCTTTCGATTTTAAATATTCGGCTTGATACATCGAAGGCATAATGCGAAACAACAATTGACCAGCTTGTACATGTTGACCTTCATCCACAAAAACTTTTTGCAAATAACCTTTTTCTTGCGCACGAATTTCGATGTTTCGTACCGATTGAATTTGGGCTACATAATCCTTATCTACAATCGTATCCATTTTGATTGGCGTTGTGATTGGATAATCTTTCACTTCTTCTTTTTCCTGTTTTTTTGATGAACAACTTGTTGTCAACAATACAGTACTTAGAGCTACAAATAATGCGACTCTTTTCATAATTCTTCTAACTATTAAATGTAAAATTTGATGAAATGGATTTCTTGGCAGAAGTAGTTTTACCAAAAAATATTACATACAAAAATTGGTTAACATTCAGCTATTCATGAACTGAACACTAATTTTTGGTGTAATTTTAAAAATTTAAGAAATCAATCAAATTCTGATTGTACGTAACAAAATGTACTTACAACTCGAAAATTTGATGGTTTTATTGTAGAAGATGTGCTTCTTTCTTAAACCTTGAATCATAAAGTTTAAAACCAGAACAACACTTAATAGTTTGATACAAGTTTCTAAATCGATTTTGTTTGATGTCTGAAAATCATCATCAATCGTTTCGATACTTGGATTAAATTCTTGAAATTGATTTGAATTTGAAGTTTTAGAAAATTTAGTTTCAACAATTTTACTTGCGTGATAAATATGTGTATTATCGTTAACAACTGTCTGCGAAGTTAAATTTCCTTGAAAATGTTGAGTACCCGCAAACACTTTAGTTTCCGCAAAAAATAGCAGAAATAAAGCAGACAGCAAGTATGTGATAAACATTTTCATAATTCTGTTCAAATGTAAGACTTGAAATAATACAATAATCTATATTAACATTTTTTAACTATAAAATTTTATTGATTTAATAAAAAACTCAATTACAAATACTTAACACAACGATAATAACTGTTTCAAAACTCGAATATTTTGTTGAAATTTGCACCCAACAAACAAAAGTTTATGGCGAAAGCAAAAACAGCAAAAGAGTCGTTAGCAGTAATGACAAACTTGGTTTTACCGAATGAAACCAACAACTTAGGAAACATGTTCGGAGGCGAATTATTGGCTTCTATGGACAGAATTTCTTCTATTTCTGCGAAAATGCATGGTGGAAGTTTTTTGGTTGTAACAGCAAGTGTCAATCACGTTGCGTTTAACATTCCGATTCCGATGGGAAGTACAGTGAAGTTAGAATCTAAAGTAACTCGCGCATTCAAATCATCGATGGAAGTGTATGTTGATGTCTATGTTTACGATTACGAAAATTGTGTTTATAACCAAACAAATAGCGGTATTTATACATTTGTAGCCGTTGATAATGATAATAAACCTGTTCAAGTCCCTGAATTAATTCCAGAATCTGAACAAGAAATCGAGCGTTATGAAGCTGCTTTGCGTCGTAAACAATTAAGTTTGATTTTGGCTGGCAGAATGAATCCTGCTGATGCACACGAATTAAAATCGTTGTTTATTACAGAATAAAATAAAAAAGTCGAAACAATGTTTCGACTTTTTTATTGATATAATTTTTTAACCTTTTCCAGCTAAACGATCCACCACATATTCTATTTGTGTTTTCCCGTGTGGTTTTGGTTTTCCTTCTGCATCTAAATTTACCATCGTAATTCGATCGACTGTAATAATGGTTTCATGCGTCATTTTGTTACGTACTTCGCATTGTAAAACCAATGAAGTTGTTCCAAATTTCACCACTTCAATTCCAATTTCTACAATATCACCTTCACGAGCCGAAGCCATAAAGTTGATTTCCGACATATATTTGGTCACAACATGCGAATTTTCTAATTGCACAATGCTATACAACGCCGCTTCTTCATCAATCCAAGCCAAAAGCTTTCCTCCAAAAAGTGTTTTGTTTGGGTTAAGATCTTCTGGTTTTACCCATTTACGAGTGTGAAATTTCATAGTTTTCTATTTTAAGTTCTTGCTTATTTTCTGTTGCCAAATGATTCGCATCCGAAATAAACTTGACTAAATTTACAGCATATTTTCCATCTAACAAAGATTCATTATGACGGATTAACGCGTCAGAAATTTCGGCAATGGCGTTAGGATGAAAATTCTTTTGTTCAGTAGAAATTTTGTTTGAACAACACACATTTTTTAAATCAGAATAAATCATTTGATTAAGATATTGATCTCCAATCTTTATTGTTCCTTTTTCAGCAATAAGCGTGATATTACTTTCGAAATTTTTATTGAAAACTGACGTTGTATAAATCATATGTCCGATTGCTCCATCGGCAGTAAAATCAACACAACCCGAATCATCAAATTCTGTCACTTCTTGATGCGTAAAATTGAAACTTTTTGAATTTGTACAAATTACCTCATCAAACCAAAAATTCATGATATCAACAAAATGCGAAAATTGAGTAAATAAAACACCTCCATCCATTTCTTGGTTTCCGTGCCATTCACGCAACTTGTAATAATTCTTGTTACGATTCCAATAGCAATTAATATTCACCATGAAAATTTTCCCTAATGAATTATTATCTATCAAATTCTTTACATATTGCACAACTGGAGAAAAACGAAGCTGCATCGACGTAAAAACTCTAAGTTTCTTTTCGTCAGCAACTTTCAGTATTTCAGTAATATCTTCTACAGTTAATGCAATTGGTTTTTCAATCAAAACATTTTTTCCCGCTTTTAAACAACGAATCGCATGTTCGCGGTGCAAACCATTTGGCGTAGCAATCACAACAACATCAGTTTCTTGATCTTCGTTCAGAAAACTTTCAAGTGTTGAATAACCTTTGAAAGGTAAATCTTCTGGTAAATTGAAATCAATCACCGAAATTAATTGCGCATTTTCCGTTTCTTCTATCGCTTGTTGATGTACACGTCCAATATGACCGTAGCCTAAAATGGAAAAATTCTTCATTGAATTTATTTAATAATTTTTTCTAATATCTTTTGTGTGATTAGATAAGTTGGTTTTACACCTGTTAATCCTAAACCTCCAGAAGCCAATGTACTTCCTGTTTCTAACGGATTATCAGAAGCGTAATAAGCATACATTACTTTAACATCTTTATCAATGTGATGTCTAATTTTTGACGCAACCTGAATCGCTTTTTGATAATGCGCACCTTCCATTTCTAATCCAATCGCTTGGAAAGACGAATTTTTGAAATACTCTAAAACGTCTTTATTTTGTAATGATGTTCCTAAAACCGAAATCATTGGTCCTTCGTAAACACCTAAACCTTGTCCTTCGAAATCTGCAGCGGTTAATTCGTTATCAAAAACATAATTATCTGTTGTTCCTTCGAAAACGTGTGCTGTCGCAATCATTATATCACCTTTTATTCCTTCAAGAATACCAGCTTTACCCATAATCGCAACAGATTTTACATTCATTTTGAATTTTACATCTCCTACTTTGTATGGTTTCAACAACTCATCCATCGCCTCAAATGCTTGCTCACCAAAGGCATAATCCATTACAATAATCACCTCATTGTTCTTATCTTTTGCATAAGAAAACGCAGAATTGGCAATGTTTACTTTAGATAAATCAATAATCTGAACATCGATATTTGTTCCTGATTGATCTTTGATGTAAACTAAACCATTTTGTTGAGTGTATTCATTTAACGAATCACGCAACATTTTGTTGTTTGCCGCACTCAAATCTTCGTAAATTTCTACACCATCATTTTTGTATTTTCTTTTTAATCCATCATAGGCATACAACATGTTAGACACACTATGCATATTAGCAGAAATAATGTGAATGTTTTTATCTTGAAGATTATTTTCGAATAATACACGTTTGATTTCATTCGCCCATTTTTCTCCAATCATATGATGACCAATCGATTCACGTAAAGTTGACGTAAATGTAATTTCACGTTTCTTTGTTCCGATACGATCTTGTTGGCTAGTATAGCCCATCCAATAAACTACACGGAAAAAATAATCTTTGTCGTCTGCTTTACTGAAATAATGATGAATTTCTTGTGTTTCTTCAAATGTTCTTCCTAAAATCGTCGATAAATGCATCAAAGCAACTTCGCGTTCTTTTCGAGAAATTTCAACTTCATTAAATGCAACATTTTCGATAAATTCCCACGCTCTACTTTTAGAAAGTGTTTCGTTACTAAATGCTCTATTTCTGATTTTATCCGCTTCGTTATATAAAAACGTTAAGTGCGTTAACACATCATAAATGTCAGAACGACCGCGAGAAATTTCGATATTCATCTGGTCATCATCAATTCTATAACAAAAACGACGACGTTTTGCAGGAATAATTGGTGTAAAAATAGAACGATCATAGCCTTCGTCAGATGTAAAAGACACATATGGCGTTTCTACAATTCCTTCTGGTAAACGATCTAAAACATACATTAATCCACTTAATTCTACTTTGTTTGGATCTGTCATTGATCCGTAGATTTCAGGATTAATTTCGAATAATAAATTTCTTAATATTTTTCCAGGTGCACCAGATGGACGGTACACTCCTCTATGAAATAAATGACGCATAGAGATATATAATCTTTCAATAGCGTCAGTAGATCTTCTTGCTCTTGTTATTGACATAATAATTTTTTTTTTACTTTTTTTGGTTGTTTAATTCTTGTTGAATGTCCATTAATTCATCGTACCATTCTTGTCCAAATTTTCGGACCAACGAATCTTTTGCAAATGTTGCAACATTCACTTTCAATTCTTTTCCTAAGGTACAAGCATCTGAGCAGATATCCCATACATCATAGTTCACAGAAGTGAAATTTGAATATTCCTTAACACGAACTGGATACAAATGACAAGAAATTGGTTTTTTATAATCGACCTTTCCGTCTTCGTATGCTTTTTCAATACCGCATTTTGAAAAACCATTTTCTTCGAAAACTAAATAGGCGCATTCGCGATTATTGACTAATGGAGTTACCCAATCACCGTCAGTATCCATTGTGTATTTACCTTCTTGCTCAATCACCGCAATTCCTTCGGGACGCAAATAAGGTTTTACATCTTCATAAATATCGTCTAATACAGTTAGTTCGTCATCATTCAAAGGCGCTCCTGCGTCACCTTCTACACAACAAATCCCTTTACATTTGTTAAGATTACAAACAAAATCTTCATTTAGTAGTTCTTCAGATACAAGGGTTTTTCCTATTTGGAACATGTTACATTAAATTTTGTAACATGCAAAGGTACGGAAAATTCCTCAGAAAAATGTAATTTTGTAAAAGAATAATGGATAATCTACTTTCAAAAATCAATCATCCTAAGGAACTTAGGACTTTTGAAGCGTCTCAATTAACTGCTTTAGCTCACGAGATGCGCGAGTTTATTTTGGATACTTTGAGTGTAAAACCAGGACATTTAGGTGCTAGTTTGGGTGTGATTGAATTAACGATTGCATTACATTATCACTACAATACACCTAAAGATTTGTTGATTTGGGATGTAGGTCATCAATGTTATCCACATAAAATTTTGACTGGTCGTCAACAAATTTTCGATTCTCTTCGTCAGAAAGATGGTATTTCTGGTTTTCCAACGCGTACAGAAAGTGAGTTTGATACATTTGGAACGGGACATTCTTCTACATCTATTTCAGCAATTGTTGGGATGGCAACAGCAGATAAAATCAATCAAATCAATAGAAAACATATTGCAATTATTGGTGACGCATCAATTACTTCTGGAATGAGTTTAGAAGCATTGAATCACCTTGGATCGACAGATTTGGATGTTTTAGTGATTTTGAATGATAATGATATCGGAATTGATCCTTCGGTTGGTGGTTTGAAAAAACATTTTAAATCATTAGAAAATCAATCCGAAAATATCTTTACCAATTTTGGTTTAAATTTCATCGGAACAATTGATGGGCACAACTTTGATGAATTACTGAATGCTTTCAATAAAGCTGATTCAATCAGAGGTCCAAAAGTTTTACACATCAAAACAACAAAAGGAAAAGGTTACGAACAAGCCGAAATCGATCAAGTAAAATGGCATGCTCCTGGTTTGTTCGATAAAGAAACGGGTGAAATAAAATCGAAGAAAAAAGAAAAATCGTATCAAGATGTTTTTGGAAAAACCATGCATCAATTACTTGAAAATAATTCACAAATTGTAGCCATAACGCCTGCTATGTTAACAGGAAGCAATTTAGTAAAATGTCATCAAGATTTCCCAAAACGAGTTTTTGATGTCGGAATTACAGAACAACATGCGGTAACGTTTGCAGCTGGTCTGGCGACGCAAAACACCATTCCGTATTGTATGATTTATTCGACATTTTTACAACGTGCCTACGACCAAGTGATACACGATGTAGCGTTACAGAATCTACCAGTTGTGTTTTGTATTGATCGTGCAGGATTCGTTGGTACAGATGGCGCAACGCATCATGGTTATTTTGATATAGCATATTTACGCGAAATTCCAAATATGATTGTGTCTTCGCCTCGAAACGAAAAAGATTTCAAAAATCTATTGTATACAGCACAGTTTACAACTCGTCCTTTTGCAATTCGTTATCCAAAAAATAATATCCAAACAAGTAATTCTAAAGTCGAAAAAATAGAAATCGGTAAATCTGAAATTATTTTTGAAGGAAATCAATTAGCAATTCTTTCGACTGGATTGATTAGTTCTCGAATCGAAGAAATTATCATCCAAAATCATCTTCAAGATAAAGTTGCTTTGATTGATTTTCCTTTTATCAAACCTTTAGATGAATCTCGTTTAAAAGCTATTTCGTTGAAATATTCTACCATACTAACTTTTGAAGATGGGATTAAAAAAGGAGGTTTTGGAAGTGGAATTTTAGAGTTTCTGAATTCAATACATTACAAAGGAAATATTACAATCAACGGTTATCCAGACGAATTTATCGAACACGCTTCGATTACCGAATTAGAAGAAATCGTTGGTTTGGATGATGAATCAATTTTGGAAATGATAAAAAGTTATTTGTAATGGAAAATGAGTATTTAGAAAAAGCTTTAGTTGGTTTTTTATTAGGTCTAGGAATGTTAATATTTATATCTCCTTTCTATTATCCATATTATAAAAATAAAAAATCGAAACCTAAATTTGGAATTGATTATGCAGTAAAAAGAGAAAATAAATTAGACCATTTAAAAGACGGTTTTAAAGTTTTAGCTTATAATCGATTAATAGGTGGAATTATAATAGGATTTTTCCTGATAATTTCTTCAATTGTCTATTTGGTTTTAGGAATTATTGAATATTTTTAAACTTAATAATTTTCGGTACGAGAGTTGTAATAGCTTTTTCTAATTTATAAACACAACAACAATGAAAAAAATAATCGGTTTATCTTTTATAGCAGTATTGTTAACATTGCAATCTTGCGGTACAACAAGCAACATGCAAGAATTCTACAAAAAATATGATAATCAATCTACTGTAATTCCTTTACCTTCTTTTGCGTTGAAATTAGCTGGAAAAGCTGGTGGAACAGATTTATTTAATTATTTAAAATCGGCTAAAGTTTTTGTTGTTTCAGATGCTGGACAAGGAAAGCAAAAAAGAATCATGAATGATTTGCAGTCATCTATGCGTGGTGAAAAATATGAGAACTTAGTAAAATTCAAAGCGAAAGACAGCCGTTTGAACATTTCATTACAAGAAGATGGCGGACGAGTTAAGAAAATGATTTTTGGAATTAACGGTTTACGAAATGTATTGGTTATCGATTCGAAATTAGATATTCCTAGAACAGATTTAGACAAAATTTTGGACAAAGTTTCGGCTGAAGATATTGCAGATTTAGCAGATATTTTGAAATAATATAGGAAGCCAGCTAATTTGCTGGCTTTTTCTTTTGAAATTACTTTGTAACTTTGTCGCATGAGTGGAAAATTATATTTGGTTCCGACGCCAATCGGAAATTTGGGAGATATGACATTTAGAGCGGTTGATGTGCTAAAAGAATCGGATGTGATTTTGGCAGAAGACACGCGAAATAGTGGTATTTTACTGAAACATTTCGAAATTTCTACTCCAATGCGTAGCTACCATATGCACAATGAGCATCAAGCAACTGAAGATATTATTCGTCAGCTAAAAGATGGTCAAATCATTTCGATTATTACTGATGCCGGAACTCCAGGTATTTCTGATCCAGGTTATTTATTAGCAAAAGAATGTGTAGCAAATAATATCGTAATCGAATGTTTACCAGGTGCAACCGCTTTTGTTCCTGCATTAGTTGTTTCTGGATTACCAAATAATGAATTTACTTTTGTTGGATTTTTACCTGTGAAAAAAGGTCGAAAATCGAAATTAGATTCATTAGTAGAAGAAAAGAAAACGATGATTTTCTACGAATCTCCACATAAAATTGGACGCACATTAAAAGATTTAGCCGAAGCTTTTGGAGCTGAACGCAAAGCAAGTTTATCACGCGAAATCTCGAAAAAATTTGAAGAAACTTTACGCGGAACATTAACTGAATTAGCCGAAATAGCTGAAAAAAGAAATTTAAAAGGTGAAATGGTTTTGGTTATAGAAGGACATCATTAATCGTTGAAGCGAATATCTTTGATATTCAATTGCCAAGTTCCTTTTCCTTGCCAATAATTCATTCCGATTGTGTAAACCATATCAAACGATTGTCCTTTCTCTAATTTTGGTCCAAATTTCCCTAATTTGAAACCAATTGCAGGAAACGTAATACGTGTATCTCGCTGATGTACGTACAAACGCGCGTGTTCTTTACCAACTAATCGGAAATCCGTTGCTAATAAATCCTTCGAAATAAAAACAGGATTCATATTATCTGGTCCAAAAGGCGCCATTCGCATCACCGATTCCAAGAAAGAACGTGTCATATCCTTAAAAGAAATCTCTTTATCGATCAAAATTGATGGCGTAAAATGTTTTCCATTCGACATTTCTTTCACTGTTTGATCAAATCTAATCTTGAATTCTTCAAAGTTTTCTTCTTTCATTGCCAAACCAGCAGCAGCCATATGTCCACCAAACTGTGTTAACAAATCTTTGTTTTTTTCGATTGCCGAATGTATGTCAAACTCTTGAATAGAGCGAGCCGAACATACAATTTCGCCTTCATTATTCTTCGTGCAAACAATGGTTGGTTTATAATACAAATCGACCAAACGAGAAGCAACAATTCCGATTACTCCTTTATTCCAAGAAGCATCGTAAACAATGGTCGAATATTTTTCTTTGGTATTAATTTGATCCAGTTGAAAAAGTGCATCATGTGTCATATCAAGATCCAAGGTTTTGCGTTCATTATTTAATGAATTTATATCATTCAAATATTTACGGCAATCCTCTTCATCTGTACTCAACATAAAACGAACCGCTTCCGAACCGTGTTTTATACGACCTGCAGCATTAATTTTTGGCGCAATAGAAAAAACAACATTCGAAATATTGACATTATTTTTAATATTAGTCGGAATTAATTGCTGAAAAGCTAAACGAGGTTCTGAATTTAATCGTTTCAAACCAGCAAAAGCCAATACACGATTTTCTCCTGTAATCGGAACAATATCAGCCGCAATACTTACTGCAACTAAATCTAAAAGAGATAAAAGATTTTCTTTCGGAAGATTAAATTTCTCGGTATAAGCTTGTACCAATTTAAACCCAACGCCACAACCGCTCAAATCTTTGTAAGGATAGCGACAACCTTTTTGTTTCGGATCTAAAACAGCGTACGCTTTTGGCACAGAACGATCTGGTAAATGGTGATCACAAATAATATAATCTATGCCTTTTGATTGTGCATATTTTATTTCTTCGTGTGCTTTAATCCCACAGTCTAAAGCAATAACAAGTGAAATATTATTTTGTACAGCGAATTCTATACTTTGTTGAGAGATTCCATAACCTTCATTATTTCGGTCTGGAATATAAAAAAAGACTTTCGAGTAGATAGAAGTCAGAAATTCGTAAAACAAAGTTACAGCTGTCGTTCCATCTACATCGTAGTCTCCAAATATTAAGATATTTTCTTCATCATCAATTGCATTTTTGATACGTGAAACCGCATCAGACATTCCTTTCATCAAAAAAGGATCATGCAATTCGTCTAAGGATGGATTAAAATACGATTTGGCTTGAGCAAAATTCGTAATTCCACGTTGGACTAATAAAATAGCAAGCACCTCAGATATGTTAAGCGATTCTCTTAAATCCTTAACAACTTCAGTATTGGGCTGTTCTTTTATTTCCCATCTTTTTTCCATCTCTTTAATTTACATATTTTTTAATTAGAGAGAAGGGTAAAGCGAATATTATTTTGATTTATTTGCTTCTTTCACGTATTTATCTAACGCCATTGTCATTGAAGGCGTTTGTGGTGTTGGCACCTCAATGTCTACACGTAATCCCATCTCTTTTGCTTGATCTACTGTCGATTTTCCGAAAACGGCAATTCTTGTATTTTCTTGCACGAAATCTGGGAAATTTTCAAATAATGATTTGATTCCTGAAGGTGTAAAGAATACTAAAATATCGTATTTTACATCAGACAAATCAGATAAATCACTCGATACAGTTCTAAACAAAGTTGCTTTTTGCCAAGTTAATCCTAAACTATCTAATAAAGTAGGAACATTTGGTTTTAAAACATCAGATGCTGGTAATAAGAAGTTTTCGTCTTTGTGCTTTTTAAATAAAGGCACCATATCCGCAAAAACTTTTTCTCCAATATAAATTTTACGTTTTCTGTAAACAATGTATTTCTGTAAATAGAATGCAATTGCTTCTGATTCGCAAAAATATTTCATAGAGTCAGGAACAGTAAAGCGCATTTCTTCTGCTAAACGAAAAAAATGATCAATAGCGTTTCTACTTGTAAAAATTACAGCAGTCACTTTGCTAAAGTCAATTTTTTGTTGTCTTACTTCTTTAGCGTCTATTCCGACAACTTGGATAAATGGTCTAAAATCAATTTTGATTTTATTTCTTTTTTCAATCTCGTAGTATGGCGAGTTTTCTGCCTGAGGCTTAGGTTGAGATACTAATATTGATTTAACTTTCATAGTAATTTTAGATTACTTTACCTACAATTAATAGTTTTGCTAATACCATTATAGGTAAAATTTCTAGGGTGCAAAGGTACAAAATATTATAATACCAAACTGATTTATTGTCACTTATTTGTTTTGCATATATATGATAAATTTCGAATATTCTATTCAAAAACAACAAAATAAAGCCAATCACCATCAAGTAATCTTTGTTAATTTGTGTGTAAAAAAACAAAAAACAAATAATAAGTAAGAGTAAAACATTTTTTGCATTAACAAAACTCGAACTTTTCATAAAATATGAAACAGAACTAGATTCGTAGAAAACACGATAAAAAATTACCTCAATCATCAACCTAAAGAGCATAATCAAACTGATTAAACCAAAGGTAATTCCGACACGTGAAAGATAATAAAACTTAAAATTTGGAATATGATTATACGTAATATCAAAATACGAAACCAACAACAAACTTATCAGTAAAACCGTCACACCATTGACAATAAAACTAAATAACGTCGTATTATCATCTGTAAAACTCATGTATTCGGTTTTATTATCTAGCGTTTTGAAATTTTTCGCAAACAAGTATTTTGCTGCACAAACCAATAACAAACACACCGTCAAAGCAATAAGAACAGTATCATTGCCAAGTGTATTTTTTCCTATCGAGATTAAATCGTTTGTTTTCATAATTTTTTCAAAAATACAAAAGACTAACAATCTTATAACTATCTTTATGCCCACAAAATAATATTTATGTCGGACAAATTAGTTATTATCCCGACCTATAACGAAAAAGAAAACATAGAAGCCATTATTCGTGCAGCTTTGGCTGTTGACGGAGCATTTGATGTGCTTATTGTTGACGACAGTTCTCCAGACGGAACGAATGATATTGTAAAACGTTTGATTCCTGAGTTTAATGGACGTTTGCATTTAGAAATTCGTACCACAAAAGATGGTTTAGGACGCGCTTATGTACATGGATTTAAGTGGGCTTTAGCAAATAAATACGAATATATTTTCGAAATGGATGCCGATTTTTCGCATAATCCAAATGATTTACCTCGCTTATACCAAGCTTTAGCAGATGGTGCCGATTTAGCTATTGGCTCACGCTATTCTAATGGTGTAAATGTTGTGAATTGGCCAATGAACAGAGTTTTATTGTCTTATTTTGCGTCGAAATATGTGAGCATCATCACGCGATTACCTGTTCATGATGCTACAGCAGGGTTTGTTGGTTATAGAGCAAACGTGTTGAAGTCTCTGGATTTGGATAAAATACAATTCAAAGGGTATGGATTTCAGATTGAAATGAAGTACAAAACTTGGATTAAAAAATTTACACTAAAAGAAGTTCCAATTATATTTACAGACAGAACTTTAGGCGAATCAAAAATTAGTTCTGATATTATTGGAGAAGCCGTTTTTGGTGTAATTTCGTTACGATTAAGAAAAATATTTGGCAAATTATGAAAAACTTGATCTTTTTATCACTGATTTTTTTGAGTATTTTTAGTTGCGCACCAAAAAATTACGACAAACCAAAAGATCTCATCGGTAAATCTGAAATGATTGATATTCTTACTGATTTATATATTAGTCAACAAGGATTGCAGATGTTTCCTATTCAAAATCAAGATCAAAGTATCGATTTAGCAAAAGATGCGGTAGATATTATGAAAAATTATGATATCACATTTCATCAATTTTCTGAGAGTTACAAATATTATATGATGCAACCTGAAAAATTCAAAGAAATGCTGAATGATGTGAAAATAAATCTTGAAGATAAATTATCTGACGAAGAAAAAGAGCGTCAAAAAAATCAAAAGAATAGCTTAAATAATACCATAAAAGCAGAAAAATAACAAAAACCCTCAAGTGAATCACTTGAGTTTTTTTTTGTTTACTATATTTTAGTATACATAATTTTTTTTTAAATAAAATCGAGGCTTTCCAAATGGAAAACCTCTAAAAATGTTATATTTCTCTATGAGGAGAAGATATATATAAAAAATGTTATCACGATGGATTCTGTTCACACAACGGATTCGAATTGATTTCAGCGACAGGAATTATCCATTGCCATTTTAAATCTGTTGGCTCTATTGTATAAACGTTGTTAATAACAGTTGCATTGTGATTTGCTCCTGTACGATCTAATTTTTGACCTAATCGTTTTAAATCGAAGAATCTAAATCCTTCTCCCCATAATTCGATTCGTCTATTCAGTAAAATCTGTTGATAATATGCATCCCCAGAAGTTGTAAATCCTGTGAAAGATGTATCCCTTGCTTTTTCTAAAGTTGTTAATACTGCTTTAGATTCTGTTTCTTTTCCTAATTTATATAACGCTTCTGCTTCTATCAAATACATTTCTGCCACACGCATAAACGGTACATCTCCTAAAGAACTTGATGTACTTTGTGCTAAAAATTTTTGAGATGTATATGCAAATAGTGAATAGTTAGACGGTAAATCTAAACTTGTATGCTTTCCTGTCGGATCCACAACTTGCGTACGAACATCTGTTGTTGGAAAAGCATTGTACAAATTGGTATTCATCACTTTTGGAGCAGTACGAATTTGAGATGAATTGTAATTTCGAGACATATAAGCATGGAAATTTCCGAAATAGTCGGATTGATCTTCTTGAATTGTTACGCCCCACATCCATTCTGGATTTGAATAATCATTAAACCCAGCTTTGTATTGCGTTTGTGACATTAACGAAAATTGTGATTTTACCTCGTTAGCATATTCAGCAGCTTTTGCATAATCTTGCTGAACCAAAGCAACTCTTGCCATAATACCTTTTACATTTTCGATCGAAAAATGTGAAGCATTAGACGCTTTTTTTCGTGTTAAATAAGTTTCTGCTTTGGCTAAATCATTCCAAATTTCAGTATAAACTTCTTGTACAGTTGCACGCGTTTTTGGATCAACATCTTTTGGATCATCTCTTAAAACAACTCCTAAATCAGAATTTGCGGCACCTGCTACATATCTTTTACCATACAACTGAACTAATTGAAAATATCCAAATGCACGGTAAGCATAGGCTTCTCCAATAGCTTGATCTTTTATATCCTGATCTCCCGATGCATCATCTCCGTATGTAATAATGTTATTAGCATTTTTGATCATTTCGTACCAAAATGTCCAAGGATAAGATGAAGTTGTAGAAGAATTGTTGCTTTGAGAAATCCATCTTAATTCACTTACAAACCAGCCATTTCCAGTAGAAGGAAATACAACATCTTCTCCCATTACATCTGTAATAATCAGTTGTGCTGTATAACCATTATTACCTTGAGATTCATTTTGTCTAACATACATATTTCTATGCATTCCATTTATTGCAGCCATTAAGTTATCTGCTGTAGAATAAATTGTTTGATCACTTACTGAGGATGTCGGAACAACATCTAAATAATCATCATTACATGATGATAACGAAAATGATGATAATCCAATAACTACTAGTAATAATTTTATCTTTTTCATTGTAAATTCATTTTTTTAGAAAGAAACATTTAGTCCTAAACTTACTGTTCGAGACGGAGTGTAACGATAAGTTGTTGTACCGTTGAATGACTGCGCTGGTTCTAAACCTTGTCTTGCGGTCCAAGAATATAAATTCTCACCAGAAACATAAACTCTCAAATTGCTTAAACCAATTCCTTCAATTGCTCGTTTATCGAAATTGTAACCTAATTGTACTGTTTTGATTGTTAAATAATCTGAACTAACCAACCATCTTGACGAAGCAGCAGAAGCATTTGTTGTATTCGCAGTACTCATAATTGGCACATTTGTAACATCTCCTGGACTTTTCCAAGCTGATAACATATCTGTACTAATTGCTTGTCCTTGTGGATAAGAACTCATTAATAACGCATAATTACTATCATATGTTTTTCCTCCTAATTGATAATTCAACATAATTGAAGCATCAAAATTTCCAACTCTGAAATTATTTGTAATACTACCATAAACATCTGGTAATGATGATCCTGAATAATCATACAATGCATTCGCATAATTAGTAGTTACTTTAGTTCCGTTAACTGTACGTGTATTAGAATCGTCTGCTTTTGTTGGATCTTGAACATACAAAGCTGCTCCATCCGAAGAGTCTACACCATACCATTGACGCAACCAGAAATCATACAAAGAATGACCTTCTGCAATACGTTTTGTTCCATTGATAATTGCATCATCTTTTCCATTAGCCATTTTCAACATTTCGTTTTCGTTATGAGCAGCAATCAGACCTAAATCCCATGAGAATTTATCATTTCTAACAATCCCAAAGTTTAATGAAAGCTCGATTCCTTGATTTCTCATTTTACCAATATTTTGATAAATAGAATTTCCTGGAACTCCAGCAGAATTTGGCACAGGAACAGCGAAAATCATATCTTTTACATCTTGTAAATAATATTCTAATGATCCTGAAATTCTATTTCTGAACAATGCAAAATCTAATCCTACATCAAACGAATTTTTAGATTCCCATGTTAAGTTAGAATTACCAACTTGACCAAGTAAGACTCCCGATTCTGTCCCATTGTTATATCCCAAAGAATATAAATCTAAATCGACCTCATAACCTGGTTCTTCGCCAATTCCGCCATCATTCCCAACTTGTCCATAAGAAGCACGTAATTTTAATTCATTAATAACTGATGAATCTTTTAAGAAATCTTCTTTGTGGATATTCCATCCACCACCTACAGACCAGAAAATACCTTGATTATTTTCATCCGAAAAACGAGATGACTTATCTAAACGAGCAGAAGCAGACAACAAATATTTGCTTGCATAATCATAGTTAACGCGTGCAAAATATCCTTCTTTTCTAATGATGTAATTGTACACCGTTGCACTTGTTGTATTCAAGAAATTGACTAGTTCATAAATACCAGAAACAGTTTCTCCAGTTTTACGAATATTAGAATAATCAGTTTTTCTCTCAAAACTTTCGTGACCTAAGATTGCATCGAAGTTGTGTAAACCGAATGATTTTCTATAATTTAAGATTTGATTGAATGTTGTACCTGTATACTTATATTCCGTAATTTCTAAAGCAGCAGTACCAGACGCATCTCCAATTTCTTTATTACCATATTCTTTGTATTTGTAATTTCTTACATCATATGATAAGTTTGAAGTAAATGTTAAACCTTTTGCAAGTTTAATCTCTGCATTAAATCTTGAATTAATAGAATTAGAATCTTGATATTGATTATTCAACAAAGTTTCTTGCAACACATTTCGTCCAGAACTTGCACTAGAACCTCTACCACGAGATTCGTTTCCATCATAAACAGGATTTCCTTCTGTATCATAAACACGTTGTCCATTTGCATCATACAAATAAGGCGAATAAATTGGCCCCATTGCTCGTGTAAAATAAAATGGATTGATATAAGAAGAACCTCCACTAGAATCAGCTTGATTCGATTTAATTAAACTTCCTGATAAATTAGTTCCTAATTTTAACCAATCTGTAACTTGAGAATCTACATTTACACGTGCATTATAACGTTCGAAATCAGATTTTATCACATAACCAGATTCTTTATTATAACCAAAACCTGCAAAATATGTTGTCTTCTCATCACCACCCGAATAATCTATATCATACTTTTGAAAAGACCCTACACGAGAGATATAATCTTGCCAATCAAAATCATTGTATAAAGCATCAGATGAAGTTAAAACTCCATCTACAACAACTTGATTATCGGCAACTCCGTAAATATTATTTTTAAGATTATTTGTAATTAAATTCGTTGAAGCATAAGCATTCGCTTGTGCTAATGTTGCAGAAGAATTTGAAGCTAAATAGCCATTTCGCATAGATTCCCAAGTAGCAACATAATAATCTCCTGCTCCAACTCTCGAATATTCTGGTATAGCTCTCGTTACAACTCCTGTATTTGAAGATAATCTAAAAGATCCTTTACCTTTTTTACCTTTTTTTGTTGTCACCATAACAACTCCATTTGCAGCTGATGCTCCATATAAAGAAGTTGAAGCAGCATCTTTTAAAACGGTCAATGATTCGATATCATTTGGATTCAAATCTTGTAAACTTCCTGTGTAGATAACCCCGTCTACAACATACAATGGCGAACTAGATAAGTTATAAGAACCTACTCCTCGAACTTGCACTTCCAATCCAGAACCAGGCTGACCAGAACCAGTTGAAACTTGTACGCCAGCTACAGCACCATCTAAAGCTTTTGCCACATTAGATAAAGGTCTGTTTTCTATATCTTCAGCTTTTATAGTTCCCACAGAACCAACTACAGTTTCCTTTTTCTGTACACCAAAAGCGGTTACAACCGTTTCTGCAAGATCTACAGTAGTATTAGACTGTAATTTAATAACACCTAAATGATTGCTCGAAACAACATAATCTTTTCCATTAATGATTAAAATATCACCAATTTTAGCATCAATATCAAATTCTCCATTTTCATCTGTGTAAGCTACTTTGTCTGAACCTTTGATTCTAATTTGCACATCTGCTTCTGGAAAACCATTGCCATCATTTATAATTCCTTTCGTTTGCCCATACGAAAATGCAGCAAAACCAAGAAAAGCGAATAAGCTTAATGAAGTTAATTTTTTTCTCATGTTTAATATAAATTGATGCTACAATGATATTTGACATCTTTAACTTCGAGATTATTTTAACTTTCATTCAATTTTAATTAGAATTTACTTAACATAAATAATGAATGATTTTGTTTATTATTTAATGGAATAATTAAGTAAAATTTTAAACATGACGTTTTAACTATTTTTAACATAATAATTGTACTAAAACGCACAACCTGATTTTCAGAAGATGAAAAAAATTGTAAAAAATAAATTTTTATGCTTCTTACAAAATGACTTAATATAAAAATCAAACAGACTTCAAAACAACTAAAATCATCCTTATATATAATATTGTTGTTTTCACAATATTGCATAAGATAATAACTATCAAAAGCAGTTAATAGTTGATAGATTTAAAAGCTTTTCGATACCTATTGTGAGGTTTTTTTGTGGAAAAATAAATGGACGAAAATAAAAAAAGCACTAATCAAATTGATTAGTGCTTTTTGAGGTTCCTAGCGGATTCGAACCGCTGTGGACGGTTTTGCAGACCGCTACCTAGCCTCTCGGTCAAGGAACCATTCCCGTTGTTTTGGATTGCAAATATAGCAATAATTTCAGAAAAAAAAAGTTTAATACGATTTTTCTAAAATAACACTCACTTTTTCTACATGCCCACCAATAGGAGGATTCAGCTTAGATAATTTTACTTTTGCATACGTGACATTCGTAAGTTCTTGACCTATACGATCTAAGACTCTTTTACAAACATGTTCCAAAAGTTTTGAACGAATACCTACTTCTTCCTTCACAATTTTATTTAACGAAACATAATCCAAAGCATCTATCAATTCATCCGATTCTGTTGCTTTCGTAAAGTCTGCATGCGCTTCCAAATCAACCAAATAATCAGAACCAATACGTGCTTCTTCATCTAAACATCCGTGATTCGAATATATTTTTATATTTTCTAAAATAATTATTCCCATAGTTCAAAGATAAAAAAAGACTTGCGTATTTCTACACAAGTCTTGTATTGTTTAATTTTTTTAAACCTTATTATTTTGCAGATGCATATCTTTCCGCAACTTTATCCCAGTTAATTACAGAGAAGAAAGCCTCAATATAATCAGGACGACGGTTTTGGTAGTTTAAGTAATAAGCATGTTCCCAAACATCTAATCCTAAAACTGGAAATCCTTGTACATCAGCAACCGGCATCAAAGTAGAATCTTGATTTGGAGTTGATGTAACAACTAATTTTCCATCTTTTACGATTAACCAAGCCCATCCAGAACCAAAGCGTGTTGCAGCAGCTTTAGAAAACTCATCTTTGAAAGCTTCAAAAGATCCAAAAGCAGCGTTAATTGCATCAGCAACTTCTGCAGTTGGTTGATTAGCACCACCTGGAGTTAAAATTTCCCAGAATAAATTGTGATTATAGAAACCTCCACCATTGTTACGAACAGCAGGTTTGTCAGTTCCTTTTGCTAAAATTTCTTCGATTGTAGCGTTTGCTAAATCAGTTCCTTCAATAGCAGCATTCAAATTATTTGTGTACGCAGCATGGTGTTTATCATGGTGAATTTCCATTGTTTTTGCGTCAATATGAGGTTCTAATGCATCAAATGCATAAGGTAATTTTGCTAATTCAAAAGCCATAATATTTATTTTTTAGATTTAATTTTCTTGTATAAAGATACACAATAACTCAACAAATATGATTCCGAAATGATAGAATTTTAACATTATTTAATAGTAAAAGCTTATTTTAGTAAAAGATTCTAAATTTTTGAAATGAAAATACTTTGGAAAATAATAAAATGGTTCATCGTAATCATTTGTGTATTAATCCTAATTCTTTATGCAACAGGGAATGACTACATTTTTCGTGGCGTAAAATTAACCTATATGAAAGGTGAAAGCACTGCAAATATCAACGATTACAAAGATTTTGATAACAATGTAATTTTGGCAGATGCACCGCGAGTTTGGCATCAACATTTAGATTATAATCAATTTCCGTTGTCAGCTAATTTCGAAAAGGAGATGAACGATTTCGGAACTGCTGGGTTAGTTATTATAAAAGATAATCAAATTTTGAGCGAATATTATTTCAATGGATATGCGCAAAATGATATTACCAATTCTTTTTCGATGGCGAAAACATTCACGACAATGATGTTAGGAAAAGCGATTGAACAAGGTTATATCAAAGGTTTAGATCAAAAAATAACAGATTTTATTCCCGAATTTAAAAACGATAAATTTGGAGCTGAATGCACCGTTGGTGATTTATCTGCGATGACTTCTGGTTATGATTGGGACGAAGATTATTATTTTCCTCTAAATCCTACTGCAAAAGCATATTATGGCGATGATATAGTTAAACAAATGTTAGCTCGAAAATTTGTTTCTCAACCTGGTGGACATTTCAAATATCAATCGAGTGACACGCAATTATTAGGAATTGTGATTGAACGCGCGTTAAAAAATAAATCGTTATCACAATATTTTCAAGAAGAATTTTGGCAACCAATGGGTATGGAATTAGATGCACAATGGTCGAAAGATAATCCGAAAGGAATGGAGAAAACCTATTGTTGCTTCAATGCAACAGCGCGAGATTTTGCCAAACTTGGACAATTATTATTGAATGATGGAAATTGGTACGGAAAACAAATTTTAGATTCAGTATTTGTTCAGAAAATGGTTTTACCAAACAAAAAAGCATTCGGACCAAATGAGTCACAAATTTATGGTTATTCAGTTTGGATGGATTACAATTACAAAACGCCTTTTTATGCAATGTTAGGACATTTGGGACAACGTATCATTGTAATTCCTTCAGAAAAATTAGTTATTGTTCGAACTGGAAAAACGCATAATGATCAACCAAACAATCATCCAATTGCAGATGGCGATGTTTACCGATTGGTAGACGAAGCAATGAGAATTAATCAAAAAGTGAAAGAAAATGATCCAACGAATTCCTTACAGTAAAATATTATTTTTAGATATCGAAACGGTTCCACAAACCGATGATTGGAATCTTTTGTCTGAAAGAACACAAGCTCTTTGGGAAAAGAAAACAGCTTATCAACGCAATAATAATGAAATTTCTCCTGAAGAATTTTACCACGAACGTGCTGGAATTATGGCTGAATTTGGAAAAATTGTATGCATTTCAGTCGGAATTGTAGTTAAAGATTCTTTTATTCATATCAAAAGTTTTTATGGTCACGACGAAAAGAAATTGTTAGAAGATTTTAATTCAATGTTGATTGAAAATTTTTTCAAGCCTGATCATATTTTATGTGCACACAACGGAAAAGAGTTTGATTTTCCGTATATAGCTCGCCGAATGATGATTAATCAAATTGAAATTCCAGCTATTTTGCAATTATTTGGTAAAAAGCCATGGGAAGTTCAGCATTTGGATACAATGGAATTATGGAAATTTGGCGATTACAAGAACTTTACATCGTTAGATTTATTGGCAAATGTTTTCGAAATTCCAACACCAAAAGATGATATCGATGGTTCACAAGTTGCACGAGTTTATTACGATGAAAACAATGTAGAACGCATCAAAGATTATTGTGAAAAAGATGTTGTAACCTTGATTAATGTTTTCCGAAAAATGCGCTACGATCAACCTTTACAACGAAAAGAAGATTTATAAAAACGAAAAAATCCGCTAATGAGCGGATTTTTTATTCTATATTTTTTAATGATTAATTTTCATCATCTTCTGCAGAATCTGGTTCATCCCGGAAGTTTTCAATCAATTCATCTTTCACTTTCAATTGTACTTGCTCAACAGAATTTCGGTACATTTTGATAATTGTTCCTGTATATTCTTCCAAATCAATCAAATCTCCTTCCGTTAATTCCTTATCAGGATAACATTCAGAAATCAAACCAGCCAACGTATCATAATGTTCGCTTTCTTCAAATCTAAACGGCACTAAACGATTAATATCGCTAATCGCATTGTGTGCGTTTATATTATAAACGCCTTCAGAAACACGAGAAACAATTGGATCTTCGTTATCATATTCGTCTTGAATTTCTCCAACCAATTCCTCCAAAATATCTTCCATCGAAACAATCCCTGCAACTTCACCAACTTCATTTGTTACAATTGCAATTTGCATATGTTTTTTCTGAAATTGTTTCATTACATTTTTAATCAACGCATTTTCTGAAATAAAAATTGGCTCACGCAACAATCCTTCAATTTCAGTTTGATTTGGATTTTCTAACAATTGCTTGATTAAATCTTTTGCGTATATGACACCTTTTATATTATCAAATTCTTCTTCGTAAACTGGATAACGCGAATAACCTTCGTTAATCGCATAATCTAATGCATCTTTTACAGAAGTATTAATATTAATTGCAGAAACATTTTTTCGTAAAGTTTGAATATTCATCACACGACGATCATCAAACTCAAACACATTTTGAATTAAATTACGTTCAGATTCCTCAATTGCTCCACCTTCAGAACTTTCTGTAATAATCATTTTCAACTCTTCTTCTGTGTGAATTTCACCTCCATGAATAGGATGAATTCCAACCGCACGCAAAATAACAGTTGCAAAACCATTCATTAACACAATAAGCGGTTTGAAAACAAAATAAAATGCACGAAGTGGCCAAGCTACTGTAAAAGTAGTTTTTGTTGGATACTGAATTGCGATAGATTTCGGTGCTAATTCACCAAAAACAATGTGCAAAATGGTAATGATAACGAAAGCTGCTGGAAACGCAACATTATGCGCAATCGCTGTCCAAGAAGGAGAAGTTAAACCAACTACTTCAAAAAGTTTTACGATTACAGGCGTTAAAGAGCTTTCTCCAACCCAACCAAGACCAAGCGAAGCTAATGTAATACCTAACTGTGTTGCGGCAAGATAAGAATCTAAATGATTAACGATTCGTTTTGCAGCATTTGAAGTTCTTTCGTTAATATCTTGATTAACTTCAATTTGTGACGAACGTACTTTTACAATTGCAAACTCGGCTGCAACGAAAAAACCATTTAATAAAACAAGGAAAATTGTAAGCAAAAGTTTTGCTACAGAAATTTCATCGGCGACATTGTGATTAGCGACTAAAAACAATGTCGAAATCTGGGAGTATGTATCCATTCTTCGAATTTAAAAGACTGACTTGTTATAAGTTTTTATAAGTCAGTAAATCAATACATCTAAATTAATAAAAAAAATTAAAAATCACAACGTTTTGATTCGTAGCAAAATTACAAAATTTATAAATACAAAATCTTAGAAATTATTGATTCGAGAAAATGACTAAAAAATCACTAAATTTCCACTTCATTTACCAAGCAACAATTTGCCATGCAAAAGCAAGATTTACATTATATTATCGAGGTCAAAAATTTATCAATTTCTTTTGGAGATAAACAAGTTCTGAATAACATCAATTTCAAAGTAGAACAAGGTGATACATTAGGAATTGTTGGAGAATCTGGATCTGGAAAGTCGTTAACTTCATTAGCTATTATGGGTTTATTGTCTCCTAATGCGATAATTCATCCCGAAAGTGAAATTCTTTTTCGTCAAGATGATAAAATGATAGATTTGCTTAAACTTTCACCTAAAGAACTGGAAGAAATAAGAGGAAATGAAATCGGAATGATTTTTCAAGAACCGATGACTTCTCTAAATCCAAGTTTGCGTTGCGGAGAACAAGTGGAGGAAGCGATTCGTTTGCATCAAAATTTATCGAAAGAAGAAGCTAAAAAGAAAGTTCTTCATCTTTTTGAACAAGTGAAATTACCAAATCCCGAACGTATTTATAAAGCTTATCCACACGAATTATCTGGTGGTCAAAAGCAACGTGTAATGATTGCAATGGCGATTTCTTGCGAACCAAAATTATTGATTGCAGATGAACCAACAACTGCTTTGGACGTTACGGTACAAAAAGCGACGTTAGATTTGTTGAAAGAATTACAAGAAAAAAATAACATGAGCATGTTGTTTATTTCTCACGATTTGGGCGTGATTGCGAATGTTTGTGAAGAAGTTTTGGTGATGTTTCGTGGTGATGTTGTGGAACAAGGAAATGTAGAAACAATTTTTAATCATCCGAAAGAAAATTATACAAAAGGATTAATTGCTTGTCGACCTCGACTGGATGAACGCGCGAAACGTTTACCTACGGTAAAAGACTTCTTAGAAAATCCAAATTTCGAAACTGAGATCTATACAGAAGAAGAACGCGAAGCTTTTCACGAAAAAATTTATGCAAATCCTCCAATTTTAGAGGTTAAGAATTTGAAGAAATATTTCTATCCATCAACTTTATTTGGAAATGCAACCATCCCGAATGTAAAAGCTGTCGATGATATTTCGTTCAAAGTTTATCCAGGCGAAACAATGGGCTTGGTTGGCGAATCGGGTTCTGGAAAAACAACCTTGAGTAGAACGGTTTTGTTATTAGAAAAGCCAACTGCTGGCGAAATTTATTATAATGGTATAGATATTACGAAACTGAAAAAAGAGGAAATTCGTAAATTAAGAAGAGAAATTCAGATTATTTTTCAAGATCCATATTCAAGTTTGAATCCCCGACAAACCGTTGCGCAAATTATTACGGAGCCAATGCAAGTGCATAAAATTGGTCAGAATAAATCGGAACGATTACAAACGGCTTCATCTCTTTTGCAAAAAGTAGGTTTATCAGATCAAGATTTGAACAAATATCCGCACGAATTTTCTGGTGGACAACGTCAACGTATCGGGATTGCTCGTGCTTTGGCTTTAAATCCTAAATTTATCATTTGTGATGAATCTGTTTCTGCGTTGGATGTTTCTGTTCAGGCGCAAGTTTTGAATTTATTAAATGATTTGAAAACCGAATTTGGTTTTACCTATATATTTATCTCGCACGATTTGGCGGTTGTAAAATATATGAGTGATCAATTATTGGTGATGCAACACGGAGAAATGAAAGAATTGGACGATGCGGACAAGGTTTATGCGCATCCGACAACAAACTATACCAAAGAATTGATAGAAGCGATTCCAAAGCTATAAAATGAATCTGTATAAAAGCAAAAAGCGTTTGAAGTTTATTTCCTCAAACGCTTTTTTATTGATCGCAATAAATCAATATAAACTAAACTATTTCAAAATAAAAAAGCATCCAAATCTGAATGCTTTTTTGTAGTCCCTAGGGGAATCGAACCCCTCTTTCTAGAATGAAAATCTAGTGTCCTAACCGATAGACGAAGGGACCTCCTTTCGTATTATTGTGGTGCAAAAATAAACGTTTATTTTTTATTACCAAACAATTTCCGAAAATTTTATACTATTTTTTTTAATCAAGTCAAATTGTAGTCCCTAGGGGAATCGAACCCCTCTTTCTAGAATGAAAATCTAGTGTCCTAACCGATAGACGAAGGGACCACTTAATATGAATTAATTAATTCGAATATTCTTTATTTTGAATGAACGTCATTTTGTGTTGGGAGTTGTAGAAAAGTCGATGTATAATTCTAATAATTTGAACCAAGTTGAATTATACAGCGACATTTTCATTCCCGATTAATCATCTAAACATTATGATTAACCTTTACAAACAAAACACAAAAAACAATTTCCTTTACACAGTATTCTACTGGTTGTTTAAAAAATCAACAACTATGAACAAGGAAAAAAAAGATTGCAATAATGCAATCCATCTATTAATTTGTAGTCCCTAGGGGAATCGAACCCCTCTTTCTAGAATGAAAATCTAGTGTCCTAACCGATAGACGAAGGGACCACTTTTATTTTATTAAGCTAATCCCGCAATATGTTTTGCTAACTTTGATTTTAAGTTTGAAGCTTTATTCTTGTGAATAATGTTTCTTTTTGCTAACTTATCAATCATTGAAGAAACTTTTGGAAAAACTGTTTCTGCTTCATTTTTATCAGACTCAGATCTTAAAGCTTTAATAGCTGTACGAGCTGATTTGTGATAATATTTATTACGATCGCGTCTTACCGCTGATTGTCTAATTCTTTTTAATGCTGACTTATGATTTGCCATAACTTAAATCTCTTTCTATTTTAGTTCGGCAAAGATATAAACAAATATTTTATCTCGCCAAATTAATTTAATAATTTTCTAAAACACTTTTATGTAGCCCATAGGAGAATCGAACTCCTGTTTCCAGGATGAAAACCTGATGTCCTAACCACTAGACGAATGGGCCGCATGACGGCTTAACCACTTGTTGTGAAAAGCGAGTGCAAATGTAGAACTATTTTTTGTAGTTCCAAATTTATTTGAAAGTTTTTTTGAATAGATTTTTGTTAAAAAATGTTAAGGAAGTTAATATTTTGTCAAAACATCTCTTATATATAATGAGTTATATTTTTAACAATTACTTTAGCGGTGCTATTAAAATTTATACAAACGAATACTCAATATATGAAAGCATCGATATTAGGTGTAGCTGCAGTGGTTTGCACGATGTTTATTACATCATGTTCATCTTTAACCCCAGTTAGTGAAGCTACAGAATATTCTTCGAGAAGTTTCGTACCGAAACCAAGAGCTATTGAAGCTCAAGCTAAAATAATCAATAAACATGCCAATTTAGATGTTACACCAATAGAAATTAACGACGAAGCGAAATCTATGGTTGTGTTAAACAGCGTTTTAGAAGAAACGAATGAATTGTTTGCAGGATTTTTATTAAAAGAAGCAGAAACGTATATTGGTACACCTTACCGATACGGAGGCACAACAAGAAGTGGTATTGATTGTTCTGCCTTTGTTAGAAACGTTTTCGAGACTTTCAATAAAAATTTACCTCGTGTATCTGCAGATCAGGCAAGAGAAGGTTTTACAGTTAGTACAGACGAAGCAAAAGAAGGAGATTTGGTTTTCTTTGCAACAAGAGGTCGCGGTAGAGTTTCGCACGTAGGAATTGTTCATGGAAGAAATAAAGATGGAGTTTTAGAATTTATTCATTCATCTACTTCTCAGGGCGTTATGGTATCTTCTTTAAATGATAGATATTGGGGACCAAAATTCTTATACGTAAAAAGAATATTATAATAATAGTATAATTTCATTATCATATAAAAAAGCATCAAGATTACTTGATGCTTTTTTTTGTCTTGTTTTTTATTTTCGATGTTCTCGTAAAATCATCACAAACAATACAATTAATGGAACAATCATTCCTAAAATATAATATGTATTGATTTGTAAAATTGTTGGATAAAATAATATTGCAGATAATAATCCCACAATTGCTCCACCTAAATGCGCTGAATGCCCGATGTTCCCTAAATTAGTTTTCATTCCATAAACTGAATATCCTAAATATAAAATTCCGAAAATCCAGGCTGGAATTGGTAAAGCAAAAAATAATCTTAATTCCATTTCAGGAAAAGCTGCAATTGCAGCGAATAAAATCCCTGTGACTCCTCCAGAAGCTCCTACTGCCGAATAAAAAGTTTCTTTCTTGTGAATCAACAAAGACAAAAGATTTCCGCCAATAACCGCTGCAAAAAAAACTAAAAGAAACATTCCGTAACCTACATTTAGTTTAGCATTCGAAAAGTCTCCTAATAAAAATCCTTCTGGACTTGCAAAAAAACCGATAACAGGATTCGCAAAAAAGTAAAGAGTTAACATATTGAATAACAAATGAGTAAAATCAACATGTAAAAATCCTGAACTTAAAATTCTATAGTATTCCTTATTATATAATATCGACCCTACTTGGAATTTATATTTTTCAAAAAAAGCTAAATCGTTAAAACCTTTCCAACTTACCAAAACATTCAATCCAATAACGACTAATGCCACAATAGAGATGTCTCCCATTATTCTTCTATATTTTCTTCTTCATTATTATCCTCCTCAATCGCATCAAATAGCGTCGGCTGCGGCTCTTCTTCTGACTCCTCCTCTTCTTCTGGTTCTTCGAATGGAAGCGGTTCTAACACATTAATCTGTTTTAATTTATATGTCGTCAATTGATTTCCTTGCGCTTTAATTCCTTTAACTGTAATAAATTCTTCTAAATTTATCACTTCTGGTTCTTTTTCTAAACCTTTTACTTTCGGGAAAATCAACTCAATAACTGGTAAATAATCTGTCGAAACAACTTTTATTGATGATTTACCATCTTCTAACGTATAAAAAGTTTGTGGAGAAAATGTATCTTCTAAAAGGAAACGTTTCACAAAATAACGATCTTTTTCTGCATCATAATACACGCAAGAAATCGGTTTTGAAGGTTTCCATTTCTCGATAATTTCTAAATCTTCGTCAAAACGATTACTCAAATCAAACGAAACCAATTTTGCTTCACCTTTTTTATTAATCGTTAAAATTTTATCATCACCCTTAAAAGAACCTAATAAAATCCCCAATCCATCTGCATTTAGGCGTTTTGTATCCGTATCAAACCAAATTTGACGAGGTGCTAAAGTCGAAACTCCTTCCTCTTTCAATTCTACTTTTTTGATTGGATATTTTGTTACTAAATTTCCTTTTGATGCACGACCTTTAATCGCTAAATCAGCAAAATTAATATCAAATTTTAATTTTTTGATTCGTTGATGAGTTTTTAAAATAATTGATACAACTTCGGCTTCTCCATTTGGATTTGCTGAAAAATACAACACTTCCGAACCTTTATTACCAGCCGTTAAATCATATTCTTTATCGCGAGTAATTCCCGTTACAGCAAAACGTTTTTGATAAGCCGGACCATTTTTACCATCGCGATAAATCAAGTTATAAATGGTACGTTTATCATTTTTATGCCAAATTCCAACATGAATAATTCCTTTTCCAACAAAAGTTTTTGCATCAACTTTTGTCACAATCATCGAACCATCATGTTTGAAAACCACAATATCATCAATATCAGAACACTCGAATAAATACTCGTCTTTTTTCAATGAAGTTCCGATAAAACCTTCGTTTCTATCCACATAAAAACGTGTATTTGCAACGGCAACTTTTGTCGCATCAATCGTATCAAATGTTCTAATTTCTGTTTTACGTTCTTTTCCTTTTCCGTATTTTGTCTTTAGGTTTTTGAAATAATCGATCGCATAATCAATCAAATTTGCTAAATGATGTTTTACATTCTCGATTTTATCTTCTAATGATTCAATAAATTGTTGTGCTTTATCTAAATCAAATTTTGAAATACGTTTGATTCGAATTTCTGTTAAACGCGTAATATCTTCTTCCGTAACTGGACGAATTAAATGCGCAATATGTGGCTTCAGCCCTTTATCAATCGCAGAAATTACACCTTCCCATGTTTCTTCTTCTTCGATATCGTGATAAATTCTATTCTCGATAAAAATTCGTTCCAACGAAGAAAAATGCCATTGTTCTTGCAGTTCATCTAACTCAATTTCTAACTCTTTTTTCAACAATTCAACTGTATTGTTTGTATTGTGAATTAAAATTTCAGAAACTGTTAAAAATTCTGGTGTTTGTTCATTAATCACACACGCATTTGGCGAAATAGAAATCTCGCAATCCGTGAATGCATACAATGCATCAATTGTTTTGTCTGGACTACTTCCTGGAACAAGATGAATTAAAATCTCAACTTCAGCCGCTGTATTATCTTCAATCTTTTTGATCTTGATTTTACCTTTATCATTGGCTTTTAAAACTGAATCAATCAAAGATCCTGTCGTTGTGCCGTAAGGAATTTCCGTAATTTTTAACGTTGTTTTATCTTCTTGCAAAATCTTTGCACGAATACGCACTTTACCACCACGCAATCCATCATTATAATCGGAAACATCAACCAATCCAGAAGTTAAAAAATCTGGGAAAATTTGAAATTTCTTTCCTTTCAGATGTAAAATTGACGCATCAATTAACTCATTGAAATTGTGTGGCAAAATCTTTGTTGACAAACCAACTGCAATTCCTTCTACTCCTTGTGCCAAAAGCAAAGGAAATTTGATTGGAAGATCAATTGGTTCTTTATTTCGACCATCATAAGATGGTTGCCATTTTGTAGTTTTTGGATTATAGACAACTTCTAACGCAAATTTAGTTAATCGAGCTTCGATATAACGCGACGCAGCTGCTCGGTCACCAGTGTAAATATTTCCCCAGTTTCCTTGCATATCGATCAACAATTCTTTTTGACCAATTTGAACCATTGCATCAGAAATCGCCATATCACCATGCGGGTGATATTTCATCGTATTTCCTACAATGTTCGCAACTTTGTTATATCGTCCGTCTTCCAACTCGCGCATTGAATGTAAAATTCTACGCTGAACTGGTTTCAACCCATCATAAATAGATGGAATTGCTCGTTCTAAAATTACATAAGAGGCATAGTCAAGAAACCATTCTTGGTACATACCAGAAACCTTCTTGATGCTCTCTTGATTGTCTTGCATCATGTTAAATAGCTACTTCTACATTGTTTTTGACCATACAATTAGACTCCACAATTTTGTCTAATTCAGTCAAAATAATATTAATATTTCGGTTAGAAATGAATGCTAAACGAAATTTGACTTTTGTTAAATTGGTAGGATTCTTTTTACTGTTAATATAAAAGACAACGTTTTTTGAAAGAATTCCTTTCTGAAAATCGTATTTGATCAATTTATACTTCGGTAAATCGATTTTGTTCGTTTTTGAATCTAAGAAGGATAAAAATCCAACATTCTTCGTTTCAAAAGTTATGGTTTCACCTTTTGTGTCTATCGCAAAAAATTGATTTCCACTTTTATAGCTTACATAAATAAACAACGCTATAAAAATTGCAACAACATAAGGTGGTATTATGTGATACTTGTAAGGTAAAATACCAGCATACATAATAAGGTTTAGAATGATTAAAATAACGATGGTGAAATTTAGCATTTTAAAGAGCTGTATCACATTTTTATTATTCTTCTTCATATTTATAAAATAGGTGTTTAGGTTAGATAGAAAGTAAGTTTTTTATAAAATATTCTAATTTTTAATAGCTTCTACAGCCAAATTGTTAATAATAAATTCTTGTCTTGTTGGTGTATTTTTTCCCATGTAAAATTCTAAAAGACTTTCGATGGTTTGATCTTTTCCAATCATTACTGGTTCTAAACGAATATCTTTTCCGATAAAATGTTTGAACTCATCTGGCGAAATTTCACCTAATCCTTTGAATCGTGTAATCTCTGGATTTTTAACTTCTTCCAACGCTTTTATACGTTCTGGTTCAGAATAACAATAACGTGTTTCCTTCTTGTTTCTCACACGAAAAAGTGGTGTTTGCAAAATATACAAATGTCCCTCTTTGATCAATTCTGGGAAAAATTGTAAGAAAAATGTAATAATCAACAAACGAATGTGCATTCCATCGACGTCAGCATCAGTTGCAATTACAACATTATTGTAACGTAAATCTTCTAATCCTTCTTCGATGTTTAATGCCGCTTGTAAAAGATTAAATTCTTCGTTTTCATAAACAATTTTCTTTGTCAAACCGTATGAATTCAACGGTTTTCCTCTCAAACTAAAAACCGCTTGCGTTTCTACACTTCTACTTTTGGTAATCGATCCACTTGCCGAATCTCCCTCGGTAATAAAAATAGTTGTATCTAAACGTAATTCAGCTTTCGGATCATTATAATGTTGACGACAATCGCGCAATTTCTTGTTATGTAAACTAACTTTTTTGGCGCGATCACGCGCTAATTTTCGAATTCCAGAAAGCTCTTTTCGTTCCGTTTCTGATTGTTTAATCTTGCGTTCTAATGCTTGCGCAACTTCTGTATTTTTATGTAAAAAGTTGTCAAGATTCGTTTTGATAAAATCATTTACAAACGTGCGAACCGTTGTCATTCCTGGTCCAATTTCATTCGAACCAAGTTTAGTTTTTGTTTGCGATTCAAAAACTGGCTCAATTACTTTGATCGAAATTGCTCCAATAATTGATTTTCTAATATCCGCAGGATCATAATTTTTATTATAAAATTCGCGAACAGTTTTCACAACAGCCTCTTTAAAAGCTGTTAAATGTGTTCCTCCTTGCGTTGTATTTTGACCATTCACAAAAGAATAATACGTTTCCGAATATGATTTCGAGCTGTGCGTCATCGCAATTTCGATATCTTCTCCTTTCAAATGGATGATATCATAAATTGTTTCTTCCTCGATATTATCATTCAATAAATCTTTCAATCCGTCTTTCGAAAAGAATTCTTCTCCATTGAAAATAATTTTCAATCCTGGATTTAAGTAAACATAGTTTTTCAACATTTTGTCTACATATTCTTTTCTGAATTTAAAATTCAAGAAAATCGATTTATCTGGGATAAATGTAATTTTAGTTCCTTTTCGTAAAGATGTTTCTTTTTCATCTTCTTGATTTGCTAAAATCCCTTGCTCAAACTCTGCAATACGTGTTTTTCCATCTCGAATAGATTGCACTCGAAACGATGTTGACAACGCATTTACAGCTTTTGTACCAACACCATTTAAACCAACCGATTTTTTGAAAGCTTGTGAATCATATTTACCACCTGTATTCATCTTAGAAACGGCGTCAACCATTTTTCCAAGCGGAATTCCACGTCCATAATCACGAACCGTTACCTCATCTTCGCGCAGATTAATTTCGATTGTTTTTCCTGCACCCATCACAAATTCATCGATACAGTTATCTACAATCTCCTTCAACAAAATATAAATTCCATCATCTTGAGACGAACCATCTCCCAGCTTCCCAATATACATCCCAGGTCGCATGCGAATATGTTCGCGCCAATCAAGGGTTTTGATATTGTCTTCCGTATAATTTACTTGTTGATCTAATTCTGACATTTGAGTTGTTGAGTGTTAAACGAGTTTTACAAAAATAAGAAAAAATTTCCTAAAAATATTAAGGTTCATTGTTTTGATTTTGAGCAAAAACGACCTAATTTACCAATATGATAAAATCTAAACTACCCAATGTTTCGACAACCATTTTTTCGGTAATGAGTCAATTGGCAAATGAACATCAAGCGATTAATTTAGCGCAAGGTTTTCCTGACTTTAATGCAGATTCTGAATTAATTAGTCGTTTAAATTATTATTCAACACAAAATTACAATCAGTACGCGCCAATGACTGGCGTCGAAAAATTGCGTGTATTACTTTCAGAAAAATATTCTAATCTTTATCAATCTGATTACGATTTTCAGAATGAAATTAACATTACGAGTGGTGCAAGTCAAGCGATTTTTAATGTTGTTTCTACATTAATTCATCCAAATGATGAAGTAATTATTTTTGAACCTGCTTACGATTTATATCAACCAACGGTTGAATTATTTGGAGGAAAAATTGTTCCAATTCAGCTAAAATATCCTGAATATTCTATCGATTTTGAAGAATTGAAGAAAAAAATTAATGATAAAACGAAATTGATTATCGTTAATAATCCGAATAATCCAACTGGAAAAATTTTATCCGAAAATGATTTAAAACAATTTGAACAAATCCTAAAAGATTCAAATTGTTATTTGCTTGCAGATGAAGTTTATGAGCACATTACATTTGATGGAAAATCGCATCAAAGTTTTGCAAAATTAAAATCAGTAAAAGACAAGATTTTCATCGTAGGTTCTTTCGGAAAATTATTTCACATAACTGGTTGGAAAATCGGTTATATTTTAGCCGAAAAAGAATTGATGAAAGAGTTTAGAAAATGTCACCAATTCAATACTTTTTCTACGCATACACCATCACAATATGCAATTGCAGATTATTTAGAAAAACCTGATCATTACTTGCATTTGAATGATTTTTTTCAACAAAAAAGAGATTTATTTGTTAAAGGTTTAGCTTCAACAAATTTTGAAGTTTTGCCTTGCGAAGGAACTTATTTTGTAAGTGCAAATTATGCTAAAATAAGTGATTTATCTGATGATGAGTTTGCAAAACAGTTAACCATCAAAAATAAAGTTGCGACGATACCAATTTCAGCATTTTACCATGATAAAACAGATAACAAAGTAATTCGATTTTGTTTTGCTAAAAAGGATGAAACACTTTTAATGGCTTTAGAAAATTTGAAAAGTTTGTAGAAAAATAAAAGCTCAATCTTTCGATTGAGCTTTTTATATAGATATAATTTAAATCTTAAACATTAAACAAGAAATGCATGATATCACCATCTTGTACGATGTACGCTTTTCCTTCTACGTTTAATTTTCCTGCTTCACGACATTTAGATTCTGATCCGTATGTAATAAAATCCTCAAATTTGATTACCTCTGCACGAATAAATCCTTTTTCGAAATCTGTATGAATAACTCCAGCCGCTTGTGGTCCTGTAGAACCTTTTTTGATTGTCCAGGCACGAACTTCTTTTACACCTGCTGTGAAATAAGTTTCTAAATCTAACAGTGTGTAAGCAGAACGAATCAAACGATTAACGCCTGGCTCTTCTAATCCTAATTCTTCTAAGAAAATTTGACGTTCATCAAACGTTTCTAATTCATTGATATCAGCTTCAATTTGTGCCGCTAAAATCAACACTTCAGCATGCTCATCTTTTACAGCTTCTTTTACTTTTTCTACCCACTCGTTTCCGTCTTTTGCAGCAGATTCGTCTACATTACATAAGTACAAAACTGGTTTAGAAGTAATTAATTGTAACGAATCTACAATTTCTTGCTCTTTTTCGTCCAAATCCATCTCACGAACATTTTTCAACTCTTCTAAATGAGCGATTACAGCTGTTAAAACTTCTACAACTTTTTGTTCGTCTTTATTTCCCGCTTTTGCTGCTTTTTTAGATTTATCGATACGTTTTGTAACTGTATCCAAATCTTTCAATTGCAACTCAATATCAATTGTTTCTTTATCACGCAATGGATTAATAGAACCATCAACATGTGTAATATTTTCGTTTTCGAAACAACGTAAAACGTGAATAATTGCATTACACTCGCGGATATTTCCTAAAAATTGATTTCCTAAACCTTCTCCCTTACTTGCTCCTTTTACTAAACCAGCAATATCTACAATTTCTACAACCGCAGGCACAACGCGCTCTGGATTTACAATTGCTTCTAACTGATTTAGACGAGTATCTGGTACAGAAACTGTTCCTACATTTGGTTCAATTGTACAGAAAGGATAATTCGCCGATTGCGCCTTTGCATTCGACAAACAGTTAAATAAAGTAGATTTACCAACATTAGGCAATCCAACAATTCCACATTTCATATATGTTGTCTCTTTTTTTAATGATTGAATATTAGAACGATGTTCTAATAATTTTGTGCAAAGATAATGATTTCCATTAAATTTATTTAACCGAAGAAACTCTGTTCAATTTTATATTTAATACATTTCCAGAATATGATTTCATTTCACCATAAAAACAATCGCAAGTCGCATTATAAGTTAAATCATAATAATTAGAAGTTTTATCAAGATTTATTTTTCTGAATTTGAGTTGAGGAAAATTAAACACAACAGAATCTGTCACATCTTTTTCATAACCATCTTGAAAATCAAATTCTATTTTTAATTTTGATTTATTTCTTGAAACATCCATAACCGCATCACTCTTTGTCAAAGGAACTTCTACCACTTTCGATTTATAATCCAAAAAATCTTGTTTCCATTTTCCTTCAATTGTTTTTATATTATTGGATGCGCAACTCACAAGAAATAGCAAAAAGATAAATCCTAAAAAATGTTTCATAAGTGTTAATTTTTTATTGAAAATACAATTATTTATTTACATTTACTTAAATACTTATTACAATGAAATTAAAAGCCTTAATCGTAAGTTTTATGATTGCTTTCGCAGGAATCGTAAACGCGCAAACAGCAACAGAAATATTAACAAAAGCTCAAAATCAAGCGAAGGTTGAAAATAAAAATGTCTTTTTAATTTTTCATGCTTCTTGGTGCGGATGGTGTAAAAAGATGGAAAAAAATATGGACGATCCAGCTGTGAAACCATATTTTGATGCGAATTATGTCAAAACATTTATTACTGTACAAGAACGTGCAGAGAAGAAAAATTTAGAAACTCCTGGTGGAGATGCTATCAATGAGAAATTAGGAGGAAAAAATCAAGGTTTGCCTTTTTGGGTAATTTTAGATTCGACTGGAAAAGTTTTAGAAGATTCTCGCGTAAATGGAGAAAATCTTGGTGGTCCAGCTTCTGAAGAAGAAGTAAATCACTTGATTGCAAAACTTGAAAAAACAACGAAAAACGATAAAGTTGATCCAGAAAAAATCAAAGAAGTTTTTATCTTGAAAAAGAAATAATTCACAAAAAAATCCGCTCAATGGACGGATTTTTTTTTATTGTGTTAAAACATGAAAAGCTTCTTCCAAGTTTTTATATTGTCCTTTAAATTCTTCTATCGCTTGATCGGCTACAATTTTTCCTTTATTCAAGAGGATTACACGCGAACAAAGCGCTTCTACTTCTTGCATAATATGTGTCGAAAGTATCACCGTTTTTTCTTTTCCAATTTCTTTAATTACCTCTCTAATTTCAATAATTTGATTTGGATCCAAACCATTTGTAGGCTCATCTAAAATTAAAATTTCTGGGCTAGAAATAATCGCTTGCGCCAATCCAACACGCTGTTTATATCCTTTAGATAATTGATGAATTTTCTTATGTTTTTCTGGTGATAAACCTACTTTTTCAATGACTTCATCAATTTTTGATTTAGGCACATTTCGAATATTTGTTACAAATTCCAAATACTCTCTTACATACATATCCATGTACAATGGATTATTTTCTTGCAAAAATCCAATCAACTTTTTCGATTCAATTGGTTGCGTCGAAACATTAAAATCATTCACAGAAATTTCACCAGAATCTGCATTTATTGCATTGGTAATACTTTTCATCAATGTCGATTTTCCTGCTCCATTTGGTCCAAGTAAACCAACAACTTCGCCATTATTTATAGAAAACGAAACTTTGTCTAAAGCCATCTGTTCACCGTATTTTTTTACTAAATCTGTAATGATTATTCCCATTTGATGAAAAATTTTCGATAAAATTAGCAAAAAAGATTTGGATAACTGAAAAATTATTTTTTAGATTTGTAGAACAATTAGAAAAACGAAATGGCAACATTCAATTATTTTAACGCATTCTTTTTTTACTTTTTTGGATATTATCCAGGAGAGCAGGGACTGCGTTGTCAAAATTGATTGTTAACATTCATAATAAGATAATATAAAGTCCCGCAATTTGTGGGACTTTTTTTGTGGAAAAAAATGAAAGAAAGAGTTGCAATACAAGGTTACATTGGTTCATATCATCACGAAGCTGCCAATAATTATTTAGGAAATGACATCGAAATTGTAGAATGCGACACATTCAAAACTTTAGCAAAGTCGCTTGCAAAGGGAAAAGTTGAAAAAGCAATCATGGCAATTGAAAACACAATTGCTGGGGCAATTTTACCAAACTATGCATTGCTAACGAAATATAATTTGAAAGTTGTTGGAGAAATTTATTTATCAATTCAACATCAATTGATGGTAAAAAAAGGACAAACTTTAGATGATATAAAAGAAGTTCGTTCGCACCAAATGGCATTGTTACAATGTGATAAGTTCCTTGAAAAACATCCAACATGGCGCGTTGTAAATGATATCGACACTGCATTAACAGCCAAAGATATTATTGAGCAAGATTTGAATGATGTTGCTGCAATTGCCTCAAGAAAAGCGGCAGAAGTATATGGATTAGACATTTTAGCTTCAAGTATTCAGACGTTTCAAGATAATTTTACTCGCTTTTTTGTATTGCAACGCGAGCACAACGATTACGAAGATTTCAATAAAGTTTCGATGCGTTTTTCTGTTCCACATAAAGCTGGTGCTTTAGTAGATGTATTAAATCAAATTGCAGAATGTGGAATAAATATGGACAAAATACAATCTGTTCCGATTATTGAAAAACCTTGGGAATACTCTTTCCATATTGACATTACGTTCGAGCAAAAAGAACAATATTATGAATTGCTTGGAAAAATTGCAAGAAAGTTAACGGATTTAGAAATATTAGGCGAATATAAACTGGGGAAAAAATGATAGCAGAAGCCCAACGATTACAAAGTGTTCAAGAATATTATTTCTCGAAAAAATTACAAGAAATAGCGAACATGAAAACCGACATTCCAATCATTTCATTAGGAATTGGAAGTCCAGATTTACAACCTCATCCAGATGTGATCGAGGAATTAATCAAAAGTTCACGAAACGGAATCAATGGCTATCAAAGTTATCGCGGAATTCCAGAAATGCGCGAAGCAATGGCAAGTTTTTACAAAAACAAATTTGATGTAGACGCCAATCCTTCAACAGAAATTTTGCCACTTATGGGCTCTAAAGAAGGAATTATGCACATTTCGATGGCATTTTTGAATGAAGGTGATAAAGTTTTAATTCCAAATCCTGGATATCCAACTTATTCATCTGTTACAGAATTAGTGCAAGCAGAACCTTTATTCTACGATTTGAAAAATGAAAATGATTGGCTTCCAGATTTTGATCAGTTAGAAAAATTAGCCGAGCAAAAACCAAAAATTATGTGGCTCAATTATCCACATATGCCAACCGGAGCCAAAGCCCCAAAAGACGTTCTTAGAAAATTAGTAGAGTTTGCAACTCGTCACAATATCTTAATCGTAAATGATAATCCGTATAGTTTTATTTTGAACGATGAACCGACAAGCATCTTAGGAATTGAAGGTGCAAAAGATGTTTGTATCGAACTGAATTCATTAAGCAAAACCTTTAACATTGCAGGTTGGCGAGTAGGAATGGTGATTGGAAAAGAAAGTTTTATTAATTCTATTCTAAAAGTAAAGTCAAATATGGATTCGGGAATGAATTTTGCGATACAAAAAGCCGCGACAAAAGCTCTTTTAGTTGATGATTCTTGGTACGATGAATTAACAAAAATTTACGCAGAAAGACGAAGAATCATTTGGGAAATCGCTGATATTTTAAATGTAAAATATAATCCCAATGCAGCAGGAATGTTTATTTGGGCGAAGCTTCCAGAAGGAAAAGATGATAAAAAATTTATTGATGAAATTTTATACAATAAAAAAGTATTTATTACACCAGGAAGTATTTTCGGAAGCAATGGTGAAGGATTTATAAGATTTTCACTTTGCGCACCTGTCGAGAAGTTGATTGAAGTAAAGAGAAGATTAGAAGCATGAAAATAATTTCAGTAATCGGTTTAGGATTAATCGGAGGTTCTTTTGCTTTAGCATTAAAAAAAGTTGGTGTTGCCGAAAAAATAATCGGTGTTGATCAAAATATTGAACATCAAATTCAAGCTTTAGAATTAGGAATTGTGGATGAAATCGCTCCTTTGAATGAAGCACTTTCTCAATCAGATTTAGTAGTGATTGCGGTTCCAATTAATTCAATTCAAAAAGTTTTACCAGAGATTTTAGATCAAATTAATGATAAAACGATTGTAATGGACATGGGATCAACAAAAGCTGGAATTTGTAAAAAAGTTTTAAGTCATCCCAAAAGAAAACAATTTGTTGCCACACACCCAATCGCAGGAACGGAAAATTCTGGACCAAAAGCTGCTTTTCCTGAGTTGTTTTTAAACAAAGTTGCGATTTTGTGTGATATTGAAGAAAGCGAAAAAGAAGCAGTAAAAAAAGTAAGAAAAATTTATCAATCGCTCTGGATGAATGTTAAAACAATGACTTCGGAAGCGCATGATGCGCACATTGCGTACGTTTCTCATCTTTCGCACATTACATCTTTCGCTTTAGGACAAACAGTTTTGGAAGAAGAAAAGAATGAAGATGCAATTTTTGACATGGCTGGATCTGGTTTCGAATCTACGGTTCGTTTAGCAAAAAGTTCACCAGATATGTGGACACCAATTTTGATTCAGAATCGAGAAAATTTACTCAATGCTATTGATGCTTATCAAACTCAAATTTCTAAAATCAGAAAAATGATCGAAGAAAAAGACGCCGAAGATATTCATCAATATTTAAAAAACACAAACGACATACGTCGAATATTAAATAAATAATTACTCTCAAATAAAATAAATATTAAATCTTAAATTTGTAAATGTTATGGAAAACAATAACTGGATAAAAGAATACGATAAACCAATGATCATCGCTGGACCTTGTAGTGCAGAAAGTGAAAAACAAATGATGACAATCGCTGAAGATTTGGACAAAGATTATGTGCAAGTTTTCCGTGCGGGAATTTGGAAGCCTCGTACTAAACCAAATTGTTTCGAAGGAGTTGGTGCAATCGGATTAAACTGGTTGAAAAAAGTAAAAGACGAATTCGGAATGAAAATCGCAACTGAAATCGCCAATGCAAATCACGCAAAATTAGCGTTAGAATATGATGTTGACGTTTTATGGATTGGTGCTCGTTCTACGGTAAACCCTTTTACAGTACAAGAAATTGCTGAAGCTTTACGTGATACAGACAAAACAGTTTTGGTTAAAAATCCTGTAAATCCAGATTTAGATTTATGGATTGGTGCTTTGGAGCGTTTAGAAGGTCAAGGAATCAAAAACTTAGGTGCTATTCACCGTGGTTTTTCAACGTACAAAAAGACAAAATACCGTAACAATCCACAATGGCAAATTGCATTAGATTTCAAAAACAAATTACCAAACGTGCCAATTATTTGTGACCCATCACACATTTGCGGAAACAGAACAGGATTATTTGATGTTGCACAGCAAGCTTTCAACTTTGAATACAATGGATTGATGATCGAAACACACAATAATCCTGATGAAGCTTGGTCTGATGCAGCTCAACAAGTAACACCAGCTCGTTTATTAGAAATCTTAAAAGATTTAGAAATTCGTGTTTCTGATGATCCAGATGCAATTTACAAAACTGGAATTCAGAATTTACGTCATCAAATTGATGAATTAGATAACTCTATTTTAGATGCAATTGCTCAACGTATGAAAGTTGCAAACTCTATCGGAGAATTGAAAAAAGAACATAATGTGGCAGTTTTTCAGCCAGATCGTTGGAAACAAATCAAAGATAATTCTGTAAAAGCAGGAGTTTCTTTAGGTTTATCTGAAGATTTTGTTGACAAATTATTGCAAGCAATTCACCAAGAATCTGTTGCGCAACAAAACCAAATTATGGTAAAAAAAGAAGAAAAAATTTAAACAATATTGAAAGGAATTGTCATAAAATCTACTGGTAGTTGGTATCATCTTTTAACCGAAGATGGTGCAACCTATCAGGCAAGAATTAGGGGAAAATTTAGAATAGCCAATATCAAACATACCAATCCAATTGCTGTTGGAGATGAGGTTGAGTTTGAGATTGACAAAGATGATATTGCAGTCATTACAAAAATTCATGATCGCAAAAATTACATCATACGAAAATCTGTTAATCTATCCAAAAAAACGCATATTATTGCCTCTAACATTGATGTTGCTTTTTTGGTTGTAACGCTTTCTAATCCCAAAACTTCGTTTGGTTTTATTGACCGTTTTTTGATTACTGCCGAAGCTTATCATATTCCTGTTGTAATTTTATTCAACAAAATGGATTCATACACGGAAGATGAAATGGCTGAGTTAGAAATTTATAAATCAATTTACAATTCTATCGGTTACGAAAGTCTTGATATTTCTGCTGAAACTGGTCTAAATTTAGATCTTGTAAAAAATCGAATGAAAGATAAAGTGAGTTTGGTTTCGGGACATTCTGGCGTTGGAAAATCAACGTTGTTGAATACTTTAAACCCTGATTTGAACCTAAAAACGCACGAAGTTTCTGATTTTAATAGCAAAGGACAACATACCACAACTTTTGCACAGATGTACGAATGGCCTTTTGGAGGTTTCATTATCGATACGCCTGGAATTAAGGAATTTGGTTTGGTTCATATCGACAAAACCGAATTACAAGGTTATTTTCCTGAAATTTTAGAACTGAAACACAATTGTAAATTTGATAATTGTATTCACGTTAACGAGCCAAAATGTGCTGTACGTTATGCAGTAGAAATTGGTGAAATCGCAGTTTCTCGCTACGAAAATTATCTCACTTTTTTAGAAGAAGATATTTATACCGAAAAATAATAAAAAAGCCGTTTCTTATGAAATGGCTTTTTTATTTTCTCAAATTACGGTTTCACGTAAAAATAATTCAATTTCTCATTTTATTTTTGTTAAAATTAATTGAATGAGCAATTTATCCGTAAAAATCGCTTTAGATTTTGAGGAATGTACAAAGGAACAAAAAGAAAGATTTTTATTGCATTTAGAAGATTTAAATTGGAAACCATTAAATCCAAATAAATTGTGGATTGCTGAATTTGATAATTCTGAAAATAAAGAAAACAGAATAAAAAATATAGAACAAGAAATCATCAATGCAAAAAAAATGTCAAAGCTCTATGAGTTATATTATGCGATAATTGCAGATGAGGAAATCTATTTTAACCAACTAACTTAAACCTATAGCGATTGCTTTCTAAACTTAAATTACAACAAACGTTATAACACATTTAAAAGATGAGTTGTAACGTTTTTTTATTTGTTAATAATTTCTTAAATTCAAATCGATTTTAAATCAATAAAACTAGAATTATGCGAGTGATTTTACAGCGTGTGCAACATGCTTCTGTAATGGTAGATGGAGAAATAACAGGAAAAATTGAAAGCGGAATTTTGGCCTTGGTTGGTTTTGAACCTGATGATACGAAGGAAGATTTTGAATGGATTTCGAAAAAAATAATTAAACTCCGAATTTTCAATGATGAAAATGATGTGATGAATTTGGATGTACAGCAAACAAATGGAGATATTTTGGTTGTGTCTCAATTTACGTTGCATGCGTCTACGAAAAAAGGAAATCGTCCGTCATATATCAAAGCGTCAAAACCGGACATAGCAAACGTACAATATGAAACATTTTTGAACGTTTTAGAATCAAATTTCAAGCCTGTACAAAGAGGAATTTTTGGTGCAGATATGAAAGTCGAATTATTGAATGATGGTCCTGTAACCATTTTTATCGATTCAAAAAATAAAGAATAACTTGATTAACAGATATTGAATGAAACAAACTCTACTTTTTTCAACTTTTTTGATTAGTTCATTTTCTTTTGCGCAAAACTATGCAGTCGATCAAATTCCAGCCGATTTGATAAAAGATGCTTATGCTGTTGTACGAAAAAATGAAGAAAAAATAGAACTTCTAAAAGTTGATGAATTAAAATATACGGAAGACGTTGTCGTAACAGTTTTGAGTAAAGCAGGCGATAATTATGTTGGTGCGCAAGCGAATTATGATGCAAATACGAAAATTGACTTATTCGAGGCAACTTTGTATGATGCAAATGGAAAAGAAATTAAAAAATTCAAGACCAAAGATTTTGGTGACCAAAGTTATGTTACAGGTGGACAAATGTACACGGATGATCGCATAAAATATTTGAATTATACTCCAACAAATTATCCTTACACGATACATTATAAAATTGTTACAACGAACAAAAATACACTTTGGATTCCGCGTTGGTCACCTATACGAGCAGCAAATTTATCAATCGAAAAATCGTCTTATCAATTTGTAAATAAAACATCTTCAACTATTCGATTGAAAGAAGATAATTTTAAAGATTTTGACATTGCAAAAACAGGAGATAACAATAATTTGAGCTATTCATTAAACAATGTTTTGGCATTTAATGAAGAAGATCAAATGGTTGGAAGTCAAAAAATATTTCCTCGCGCTATTTTAGCTTCAAATCAGATCAATATCGATGGTGTTAAAGGAAATTTTGACAATTGGAATGATTACGGAAAATGGACTTTTGATAATTTAATTCGTACAAAATTAGATTTTACTCCAGCTCAAAAATCAACTTTTCAAAACATGGTAAAAGATGCAAAGTCGGATGAAGAAAAAGTTCAGATTTTGTACAAACATTTGCAAAATAAAGTTCGATATATTGGTGTACAACTGGGAATTGGAGGACTTTCGCCTTTTCCGAATTCTTATGTTGAGAGCAAAAGTTATGGCGATTGCAAAGCCTTATCTAATTATATGATTGGAATGTTAGATGCAGTGAATATCAAATCGTATCACACCATATTATTTGCTGGAAATCCAATTGATATTGATGAACAAATGATGTATCAACAAGGGAATCACATGATTGTTTATATACCTCTAAATGGAAAAGATATTTGGTTAGAAGCAACAAGTCAAACAGCTCCTTATAATTATTTAGGTGATTTTGCAGGAAATAGAAAAGTATTAATTGTTGATGAAAAAGGCGGAAAAATTATTCCTTCGCAACAATTCAATACAGAAGATAATCAATTATTCGTCAATGGAAATGCAACACTTTTAGCAGATGGAACATTAAATTTTGATTTTTCTGAAACTTCCAAAGGTTTGATTTATGAGAATTTTGCAAGATTTAATCAATTAAGCGAGAAAGATCTTGATGTTCGTTTAAAAAATCGATTTTCTTACTTACAAGGAATATCATTCAAAAAGAAAGAATTTAATAATGATTGGAAAAATGCTGTTTTTACTTCAAATTTCGAGTTTTCAGCACCAAATTATGCTAAAATTCAAGGAAATAACATCATTCTGAATATTATTCCAGTGAATAAAGAAGAGACTTCTGTCAAAAAAATGAAAGATAGAAAGTTTGATTTCAACATCGAGACAGGATATGTTGACGAAGTTTCGTATACATTGACACTTCCTTCTGGTTATAAATTACCACAAAAATTTGATGCTATAACTGTGAAATCTGCTTTTGGAGAATATCAATTAGAAATCAATCCAAAAGAAAATAATGCATTCGAAATAAAACGTATTTACAAACAATTTTCTGGAACTTTTTCGAAAGAAAAATACAACGAATATGTAGAATTTAGAAGACAAATTTCGGGTTACGACAACACAAAACTACTTTTAGAAAAATTATAACACTAATATGAAAACAATATTTACGATTGTTGCGACAGTTGCAACTGTTTCGAGTTTTGCACAAGATGTAAAATTTGGAAAACTATCTAAACAAGATTTCGAGAAAACAAAAAGTACAATTCAAGCTGACGCTCCTGCAGAAGTTTTATATGCTGACGGAAATTATAAAGTTAGTTTTAATACCAATCAAGGAGGTGTTGAGCAAACAAAAAAAGTTTTTTATAGAGTAATTGTTTTTGATAAGGATAAAACACCTGATGATGTTTTGAAAATAGAAATTCCTCTTTACAAAAGCTCAGGATCAGATCAAGATAAATTGATTACTTTAAAAGCGGTTACCTATAACCTTGAAAATGGAAAAATTGTTGAACAAAAAGTTGAGAAAAAAGATATTTTCTTAGATAAAGTCCATCGTTTTATGGATAAACAAACGTTTACATTTCCTAATGTAAAAAATGGATCAATCTTAGAATATACATACGAAATTATTTCCCCTTTCTATGGAAATACTGATACGTGGTATTTTCAACAATCGATTCCTGTGGTTGCAAGTAATTTCACGATGCAAAATCAAGAATATTTTAATTATCAACAAGATTTGAGAGGCGGTTTCGCTCCAAAAATTTCTACAAATTCTAAAGAAGATAATTATACAATTCACAATAAAAGAGAAAGTGATATCTACGGAAGGACAACTCAAAATTCAAGTATTGATAATGCTAAAATGAAAATCAATACACAAACTTATTCATTAGTTAATTTACCTTCTTATTCTCGCGAAGCTTATGTGCTTAATCCGAGAAATATGTTAGCAAGTATTCAGTTTGAGTTAGCTTCTTTTGTTGCTCCAGGTAGAACTTCAGAAAGTTTCTCTACAACTTGGGAACGTATTGGAAAAGATTTGATGGATCACGAAGAATTTGGTCGACAATTAAATGGGAATAATTTTTTAGATGAAACTGTAAACGCTACAATTGTTGGAAAATCTACAAATATTGAAAAAGCTCAAGCAATTTACAATTATGTAAAAAACAACATGGCTTGGAATGATTATTTAGGTCAATATACAGATAAAGGAATTCGAAAAGCATTTAACGAAAAATCAGGAAATTCAGCGGATATCAATCTTATGCTAACAGCTATGTTGCGTAAAGCTGGATTAGACGCAAATCCAATTGTTTTGAGTACGTTGCAAAATGGTTTAATCAATTATTCGTTTCCTTCTCGTAGTAAATTGAATTATGTGATTGTTGGAGCAACAATAGATAATGAGTTTTATTTAATGGATGCAACTGATAAAAATGCTCAAATTAATTTATTACCAATTCGGGCAATTAACGATCGTGGGTTTATGGTAAATGACAAAGGAATAAAAGAAGTTCCTCTTCGTAATTCGGTTATGACCAATGATAAAATATCAATTACGGCAGATTTAAAAGCTGATGGAAATTTGAAAGGTTTATTTTCTAATGTTCGTGATAATTATTTTTATATGTTTGATAAAAGTGAAATCGCAGATGATCCAAAAGCGTTTGAAAAAGAATTTGTAGAAGATTACAATTTTGAAATTTCAGAATTTAAAACACAAGATAATAAACAAAATGTAATTCGTCATCAATTCAAATTTGATGATGTAAAAGTAGATGTGGCTGGAAATAAAATATTATTCAATCCATTTTTATTTGTTGCGAATACAAAACATAATTTAAATCTAGATCAACGTAATTACAATATTGAGTTTGGTGCACCAACTACGAATACAAATACAGTTAAAATTAAAATTCCAGAAGGTTACAAAGTCGAATCTTTACCAACTGAAAAGCAATTTACAATGCCTGATCAAGCTGGTGGATATGCATATAAAGTAATTGAAAAAGATGGTTTTATTATCGCTCAAGCCCAAAAAGTTATTCCATACAGTATTTTACCTGCACAATACTATAAACCATTGAAAGAATTTTTAACAAATATCATTAATGCAGAAAGTCAGCAAGTGATTTTGGTAAAATAATAAAAAATATTCTAAACATCGAATAAAGCCAACTCCAAATACGAGTTGGCTTTTTATTTTTGTACCTTTAACTTTTAAAATTTAAAATAAGATGAGCCTTAAACAAGCACAAACAGACGTTGATAATTGGATAAAAGAACATGGTGTTCGTTATTTTAACGAATTAACAAATATGGCACAATTAACTGAAGAGGTAGGAGAAGTTGCACGTATTATTGCACGTCGTTACGGTGAACAATCGGAGAAAGAATCTGATAAAAACAAAGATCTTGGCGAAGAATTGGCAGATGTTATTTTTGTAGCGCTTTGTTTGGCAAATCAAACAGGTGTTGATTTAGAATCAGCTTTTTACAAAAAATTAGATTATAAAACAAAACGTGACCACGATCGTCATCAAAATAATGATAAATTAAAATAAATATGATTGAAATTTCTGCTCTAAAATCTCCGATAAACAATCAATTAGCCATCACAGGTTCTAAAAGCGAAAGCAATCGTTTGTTGTTATTAAGTCAATTATTTGAGAATGTTTTGACATTAGAAAATGTTTCAAATTCAGAAGATTCTCAATTAATGCAAAAAGCGTTAGCGAACAAAAGTGATTTAGTTGATATTCACCACGCGGGAACTGCCATGCGATTTTTAACGGCTTATTTTTCTATTCAAGATGGACGAAAAATAACGTTGACAGGTTCTGAAAGAATGAAACAACGTCCAATAAAAGTTTTAGTTGACTCCTTGAATGAGTTGGGTGCAGAAATTTCGTATCAAGAAAACGAAGGTTATCCGCCTTTATCGATTGTTGGAAAAAAAATAACGAAAGATTCTATTACAATCCCTTCTAACATTAGTTCTCAATATATCTCGGCTTTATGTTTGATCGGAACGAAATTAGAAAATGGATTAACGATAAAGTTGGATGGAAAAATTATTTCTGTTCCTTATATTCAAATGACAATTCAATTATTGAATAAAGTTGGAATTAATGCAATTTTCGAAGGAAATACAATCAAAATTCCTTTTACTGAAAACATCAAAGCTCAAACATTACAAGTAGAATCTGATTGGAGTTCAGCTTCATATTATTATAGTTTGATTGCTTTATCGCAGAATTCTGAAATTAAAATCTCAACTTATTTCGAAGATTCTTTACAAGGAGATTCAGCTTTAAAACATATTTATGCAGAAAATTTTGGTGTAATTTCAACTTTTGAAAATGGAGTTTTAACATTAAAAAATGAAGATAATTTCATACCAAAATCTATCATCGAATTAAATTTAATCAATACTCCAGATATTGCACAGACGATTTCTGCAACTTGTGTGGGATTGAAAACAAAATGTCATTTAACTGGTTTAGAAACACTAAAAATCAAGGAAACAGACCGTTTAGTCGCACTTAAAAATGAGTTGGAAAAATTTGGAGCAATTATAACAATTACAAACGATTCATTAACGATAGAAGGTTATAATAATTTTGAAAAAACGCCAACTTTAGCAACATATAACGACCACAGAATGGCAATGTGTATGGCGCCTTTAGCACAAATTTACCCAATTCGAATTGAGAATGAAATGGTCGTAGAAAAATCTTACCCAACATTTTGGGAAGACTGGAAACAATTAGGTTTTGAAATTAAATCGATTTAAAATATAACAAAAAAATCCGCTTAATAAGCGGATTTTTTTAGTTTGTATATACTTCATTTATTCAAAATTCTGCATATTTACCAAATTGGCATAAACGCCTTTTTTCTCAATAAGTGAATGATGATTTCCTTGTTCAATAATTTTACCTGCTTCCATTACTACAATTTTATCCGCATTCTGAATTGTTGATAAACGGTGCGCAATAACCAAAGAAGTACGATTTTGCATCATATTATTCAAGGCAACTTGTACCAATTTTTCAGATTTCGTATCCAAAGCAGAAGTCGCTTCATCCAAAACCATAATCGGTGGATTTTTATAAACCGCACGCGCAATACTTAAACGTTGTTTTTGTCCACCAGAAAGCTTGCTACCTCCCTCTCCTACTGACTCTTGATACTTTTCTGGCATTTTTACAATAAACTCTTCCGCATTTGCAATTTGCGCAGCATATTCTACTTTTTCCAAATTTGGACATTTATCACCTAATGAAATATTATTAAAAATTGTATCATTAAACAAAATAGAATCTTGCGTAACCAAACCAAATAACAAGCGATAATCATTTAATTTTATATGTTTAATATCAATTCCATCAATCAAAATTTGACCTGATTTCACATCCCAAAAACGAGTAATTAAATTCGCCAAAGTCGATTTTCCAGAACCAGATTGCCCAACAAAAGCAACGGTTTCTCCTTTGTTAATTGTTAAATTAAAATTCTCAATTACATTATGTTTACCATAAGCAAATGTCACATTTCTAAACTCAATTTTATCTTCAAAAGCTTCAATTCCTTTTGCATCTGGAACATCTTTTATCGAAACATCAGCATCCAAAACCTCAAAAATTCTCTTTGCAGAAACCTCTCCTTTTTGTACATCTGATAATGCTTTCGAAAAGCGTTTAATCGGATCTAATAATGTATAAAATGTTGCGATATAAAAAATAAATTGTGATCCTGTTAAACCATTTCCTTCTAACGATAATTTACCACCAAAAAAAACAATTAATCCAATTGTAACAGCACCTAAAAATTCACTTGTTGGTGAAGCCAAAGCACGTTTTTTCATTACTTTTTGAAGATATTTTCGATAACGATTAATCGATTCATCAAAACGACCTTTTACTTGATCTTCTGCGTTAAAAATTTTGATAATCTTAAGCGAAGAAAGTGTTTCGTCTACATAAGTAATAATGTTAGATAATTCGTCTTGCGCATGAGCAGCAGCTTTTTTCAGACTTTTTCCAATCAACGAAATAATTGTTCCCATAATCGGAAAAACCAAAATAGCGAAAATTGTTAATTGATAGCTAACTGTAAATAATACTACAACGAAAAAGATAATCATAATTGGTGAACGTATGATTTCTACGACTGAATTTAAAATATTAGATTCAACCTCATTTACATCACTAGAAATACGATTTAACATATCTCCTTTTCGTTTTTCAGTAAAATAAGCAACTGGCAAATCAATAATTTTGTTATGAATATCAACACGTAAATCACGTGTCACACCCGAACGTAAATCTACCAAACAAGTTTCTGAAAGAAAACTGAAAATATTTCGAAATAAAAATGCAATAATAAATATCACACACGAAATCGCTAACACATAAACTGGTCCTTGAGTTTGAGAAAGCTCATTCATATAATAAGCTGAATAATCTGAAAAAAATTGTTTCAGATTACCCAAATCACCAGAATAAATAGGTTTTGCGATAACTCCAGTTGTTTTTTCACCAAACAAAACACTCAAAATTGGCATCATAAAAGCCAATGCAATTACATTGAAAAGTGCATAGAGTAAATTGAATATAATCGCTGTAACAAACGAAGTTCTATATGGTTTTGCGTATGAGAACGCTCTTTTAATTAAACTCATTGATGTATTTTAGAAAATCAAAACCTTAGTTTTGAAGTTACAAATTTACGTAAAAAAAATAATGACTATTCTTTTAGAAATAGTCATTATAGAGTAAAATTTTGTGGGTTTGATTACTCAGAGTAACCTTTTCGTTTTTGTTTTGATTTTTATTTAACTCGTTGCCAAGTTTGCGTTCTTCCTACAAGAGAAATCCCGATAAAACCTCTTACGTCTAATTTATCATTTCCGTTAAGAGACATTTTTGCTTTGTATTCCTTTCCACTATTAGGATCAATGATTTTTCCACCATTCCATTCTTTTCCATCTTTTTTAAGACCAGAAAGAATTTGCATTCCTAAAATTGGTTTATTTTTTAATGCTCCTGAACAATCTGTACATTTTGCATCTTCTTTTCCTTTCGTTAAAATCTTAGTGACTTTACCATAAAGTTTTCCATCTTTCTCGAAAATCTCTACGTAAGACTTCGCCTGTTTTGTCTCATCATCAATTGTTTTCCAAGTTCCTATTGGTGATTGCGCATACATTAAAGATGTCAACATAAAGAATAATCCGAATAAAATTGATTTTTTCATATTTTTATCCTTTAAAATTTATTTCACTAAAATAACTATTTTTTAGTGTAAATAAAACACTACGCTTTATTTTTTATAAAAATAATCTCTTTTAAACATAAAAATTCATTTATAACATTAATTATCAATCATTTAATTCAATAAATATTTTTAAATAAATAATTATAAATTTTATTCATAAAAGTCAAAATAGTGTATTATTATGCTTACATAGCAATAATAAAAACGAAGGCATTTTTATGGTTTTTGTCATTTTTATGACAATTTCTTCTTCAAGAATAAAAAAATGAATACATTTGTCTACTATTTTTATAGAGTTTATAGATTGAAGAATGAATCAGCTTACGAAATACAGTTTACCATTTAGAAAACAAGAAGTAGAACCTTTGATAGAATCCATTATTTATGATGAGATTTTTCAACAACCAAATCCTTTGTACAAGAAAGAAGATTTACTCAATCAATTCAATTCTATTTTGTTAAAAATTGTTCCTGAGGAGAAATCGAATCAAATTAGTTTATATTTTTTTGAACAATTTGCACAACTTAGACAAGAATTAGAGGAACTAATTTTTGTTTTTTATGCAAATGATCCTGCATCTAAATCGGAAATTGAAATCATTTTAGCCTATCCTGGTTTTTTTGCAATTGCAATTCATCGTTTAGCACATATTCTCTACAATTTAAATACGCCTATTCTTCCTCGTTTTTTTTCCGAATATGCACATTCTAAAACTGGAATTGATATTCATCCTGGTGCTTCAATTGGAAAAAACTTTTATATCGATCATGGTACAGGAATTGTCATTGGAGAAACAACATTGATTGGTGATAATGTGAAAATTTACCAAGGCGTAACATTAGGAGCGTTTTATGTTTCGAAGAATTTGGCTAATAAAAAACGTCATCCAACAATAGAAAATAATGTCACAATTTATGCTGGAGCAACTATTTTGGGAGGAACAACAATTATTGGAAAAAATTCTGTAGTCGGCGGAAATGTTTGGATTACAGAAAGTATAGAAGAAGATTCTGTTGTCTATCAAGAGAATCAACCACAAATAAAAAAACAAAAAAAAGAACAACATATCAATTATATCATCTAAAACCTTACAACAATGATTTACAATAATGTATTAGAAACCATAGGAAATACACCAATTATTAAACTGAATAAATTATTTCCTAACCATAACGTTTATATTAAAGTAGAAAAACAAAATCCGGGTGGATCAATAAAAGATCGTATTGCTTTGGCAATGATTGAAGATGCTGAAAAAGCTGGAATTTTAAAACCTGGAGGAACAATTATAGAACCTACTTCGGGTAATACAGGAATTGGCTTATCATTTGTTGCGGCTGTAAAAGGTTACAAAATGATTATCACAATGCCAGAATCGATGTCAATTGAACGTCGTAAAATTATGGAAGCTTATGGTGCTGAATTTGTTTTAACTCCAAAAGAATTAGGAATGAAAGGCGCTATTGCAAAAGCACAAGAATTAGCCGAAACAATAGAAGGCGCTTGGGTTCCGCAACAATTTGAGAATAATTCGAATCCGACAGTCCATTACAATACAACAGCAAAAGAAATCCTTGAAGATTTTCCACAAGGAGTTGATTATTTAATTACAGGAGTTGGAACAGGCGGACATCTTTCTGGAATTGGAAAAGCATTAAAAGAAGTTAACTCTTCAACAAAAGTTATCGCTGTAGAACCAACAGATTCTCCTGTCATTTCAGGAGGAAATCCTGGTCCACACGCGATTCAAGGAATTGGAGCAGGATTTATTCCTACTAATTTAGATACTTCAATCGTTGATTCTTCTACTCAGATTACAAAAGAAGAAGCATTTGAATTTGCAAAAAAAGTGGCTAAAGTAGAAGGTATATTTGTCGGAATTTCTACAGGTGCTTCATTGGCTGCAGTTGCTAAAACTTTGAATGAAGTAGACAAAAACACGAAAATATTAACTGTCAACTACGATACTGGCGAACGCTATTTATCAGTAGAAGGTTTATTTTAAATACTATAAAAATTTTTAAACGAAAGGAGATATTGACAAAATGTCTCCTTTTTTTATTCAACAAAGTCAAAAAGTCAGTTTTTAGGTTTTATTTCTACTTTGGAATTTTTTTTGATGAAATACACCAAACAAAACCAATATAAAAAACTAAAAACCAATGGATTTTAATCAATTTACAATAAAGGGTCGTGAAGCGATTCAAGCAGCGCAGCAAATTGCAGTTGCACAAAAAAATCAAGCAATAGAACCAGCTCATATTTTAGGTGGAATGATAGATGTTGATGAAAACGTGTTATCATTAATCTTAGAAAAACAAGGTGTAAAAATGGATATGTTGAAACCTGAGTTGGATTTAGAAATCAATAAATATCCAAAAATAGAAGGTCAACAAGGAAATCATCTTTCCAATTCATCTAACCAAATTTTGCAATCTGCACAAGAAATTGCAAAAGAGATGAACGATGATTTTATCACCTTAGAGCATTTATTATTAGGTATAATCAAGAATGTATCGCCTGTAAGTCAATTATTAAAAAATAGAGGTGTAACATTCGACAACACAAAAAAATTAGTAACAGAATTGAGAAACGGAGAAAGAGTAACTTCTGAAAACGCGGAAGGAACATATAATTCATTAAACAAATACGCTAAAAACTTAACAGATTTAGCAAAAGAAGGAAAATTAGATCCTGTAATTGGACGTGATGAAGAAATTCGTCGTGTTTTACAAATTCTATCACGTCGTACAAAAAATAACCCAATCCTTATTGGTGAACCAGGTGTTGGTAAAACCGCTATAGCAGAAGGTTTAGCACATCGTATCATCAATGGAGATGTTCCTGAAAATCTTTTGAATAAACAAATTTTTTCATTGGATATGGGAGCTTTGGTTGCTGGTGCAAAATACAAAGGTGAGTTCGAAGAGCGTTTGAAAGCCGTTGTGAAAGAAGTAACCGCTTCGAATGGAGAAATAATTTTGTTCATCGATGAGATTCACACGCTTGTTGGTGCTGGCGGCGGCGGAGAAGGTGCAATGGATGCTGCAAATATCTTGAAACCTGCTTTGGCTCGTGGCGAATTACGTTCGATTGGTGCTACAACTTTGAATGAATATCAAAAATATTTTGAAAAAGATAAAGCTTTAGAACGTCGTTTCCAGAAAGTAATGGTAGAAGAACCAGATGAAGAATCGGCTATTTCTATTTTGCGTGGAATCAAAGATAAATACGAGCAACACCATAAAATTGGAATTAAAGACGAAGCAATTATTGCGGCTGTAAAATTATCAACACGTTATATTACAGATCGTTTTTTACCAGATAAAGCCATCGATTTGATGGACGAAGCAGCTTCTAAGTTGAGAATGGAAATGAATTCTAAACCAGAAGATTTAGATAAATTAGATCGTAGAATTATTCAATTAGAAATCGAAATTGAAGCGATAAAACGCGAAAATGACGAGAAAAAATTGAATCTTTTAAAAGAAGAATTATCTAATCTTCAAGATGAAAGAAATCAATTGAATTCGAAATGGGAAGCGGAAAGAAATCGTGCCGATGAAGTTCAAGATTTAAGAAAATCTATCGAAAATATCAAATTCGAAATTGAGCGTGCAAAACGAGATTACGACTATGCAAAAGCTTCCAAATTAGAGTTTGAAGATTTAGTTAATGCAAAAAATAATTTAGAAGAAGCTGAACATAATCTAGAAGAAAATAAACAAAATAAACTGGTAAAAGAGTTTGTTGATGCGGATGATATTGCAGAAGTTGTATCGAAATGGACAGGAGTTCCGGCTCAGAAAATGATGCAATCTGATCGCGAAAAATTATTGAATTTAGAAAACGAATTACACAAACGTGTTTTAGGTCAAGAAGAAGCAATTATAGCAGTTTCTGATGCCATTCGTCGTTCTCGTGCAGGTCTTAGTGACGAAGGAAAACCAATCGGTTCGTTCTTATTCTTAGGTTCAACTGGTGTTGGGAAAACTGAGTTGGCAAAAGCCTTAGCCGAGTTCTTATTCGATGATGAAAATGCAATGACTCGTATCGACATGTCCGAATATCAGGAGCGTCATGCAGTTTCTCGCTTGGTTGGGGCACCTCCGGGTTACGTTGGTTACGACGAAGGTGGTCAGTTAACAGAAGCGGTTCGTCGCCGTCCTTATTCAGTTATTTTGTTGGACGAAATTGAGAAGGCACATCCAGATGTTTTCAATATTTTGTTACAAGTTTTGGATGACGGACGTTTGACAGACAACAAAGGTCGTGTGGTTAACTTTAAAAATACGATTATCATTATGACATCGAATTTTGGTTCTCATACGATTTTGGATAAATTCTCAAACATTGACGAAAATAATGTGGCACAAGTTTATGATGAAACAAAAGATGTCGTTTTTGAGGAATTGAAACAAAACTTTAGACCAGAATTTTTGAATCGTATTGATGAAATTATTTTGTTCCGTCCATTGAGTGAAAATCAAATTTCTGGAATCGTGAATATCTATTTAAGCGGAGTTGCGAAGAAATTAGCACAACGCGATATTACATTAGATATTACGCCAGAAGCTGTCGATTATTTAGCAAGAAAAGGCTACGATCCTCAATTCGGAGCAAGACCATTGAAACGAGTTATTCAACAAGATGTATTAAATGAACTTTCAAAAGAAATTTTAAAAGGAACAATAAATGATAATGATGCGGTTTTAATCGATTATTTCGAAGAAAAACCTGGAGATAATAAATTAGTTTTCAGAACTAATCAATAAGTATTTTACGATTTTATTCATGTGTAAAAAATCCGCTCGTTGAGCGGATTTTTTTATTTCTTCTTTTTATAAAGCGGAACAGTGCTACACGCTTCACCAAACATTAACGAGCTTACAATTGGTTGTAAACGTTCAATTAACTGAATATAAGCCGATTCTGGCACAGGTTTGTGAGAGCAACCTTTCACTATTATTTTTCCATCAACATAATCTTCATAAGGCAAATGATCTACAATTTCTGTGTACAAAATCGTATCCAAATCTTGCAAACTTCCATGTACAATTCGTTTCGCAATTGGCGACAAATAGGTTGCAACCAACAAATAAGCCCAAGACGGAACAATCGCATCCGCAGTACACGTTAACGCTACATATTTATCTTGATATTGTGTCCAATCATGATTTTTAAGATTTTCTCTAAAATCCTTTTCTCTAAGAATCAATTCTTCATATAACCAATCTTTCAAGTCAAAAACAACACGATCTCCATCAGGATAATAATCCTGTAAATCAATTGTTACTAAACTACTATTGGCAACTTTATTTATAATTTCGTCTGACATTTTTCTTTGTTTGAAAGAGTAAATTTACGCAATAAAAAACATTGAAATCTACTCCACTTATAGATTTCTCCTATCTTTGTAAGAAGAAAAATGATTTCCATTGAAATACTATATCATTGCAGGTGAAGCTTCGGGCGATTTGCACGCATCGAACTTAATGAAAGAATTAAAATTAAAAGATCCACAAGCTGAATTCAGATTTTGGGGAGGAGATTTGATGCAAACGCAAGGCGGAACTTTAGTCAAACATTACAGAGATTTGGCGTTTATGGGTTTTGCTGAAGTTGTAATGAATTTGAGAACGATTTTAGGAAATATTTCGGTTGCTAAAAAAGACATCGAAGCTTATCAGCCAGATGCAGTTATTTTAGTTGATTATCCTGGTTTTAATCTCAGAATTGCTGAATTTGTAAAAAGTCTTGGAATTAAAATTTACTATTATATTTCGCCACAAATTTGGGCTTGGAAAACTGGTCGAGTTCATAAAATCAAAAAAGTTGTCGACAAAATGTTTGTGATTCTTCCGTTCGAAGAAGAATTTTATCAACGTTACAATTACAAAGTAGATTTTGTCGGAAATCCATTATTAGATTCGTTGAATAATCTTCCGCCAATTGATGAACAACAATTTAGAAAAGATCATAATTTAGACGAAAGACCAATTATTGCTTTACTTCCTGGAAGTCGAACACAAGAAATTAAAGTCAAATTACCTTTGATGCTTTCAGTGGAAAAAGATTTTCCCGATTATCAATTTGTTGTGGCTGGTGCACCATCTCAACCAATCGAAAATTATAAAAAAATTGCAGGCAACAACTTGAAAATTGTTGAGAATAGAACCTATGATTTATTACGAGTTTCTCATGCAGCCTTGGTTACATCAGGAACAGCAACATTAGAAACTGCTTTACTGAAAGTTCCAGAAGTTGTTTGTTACAAAGGAAATGCTATTTCGTACGAAATCGGAAAACGTGTTGTAAAAAACATTCGTTTTATTTCGTTGGTAAACTTGATTATGGACGAAGAAGTAGTGAAAGAGTTAATTCAATATGATTTAACTTACGAAAATATCAAACGAGAATTAGATTTAATTTTAAATTCTCCTAAACGTGAAAAAATCATGAAAAGCTACGAAGAATTGTATCATAAACTTGGTGGAATTGGCGCTTCAGAAAGAACCGCTTCACTAATTACTGAGGACTTAAAAAAATAATTAAAAAAAAGTAAAAGTTTGACGCAACCTTTTATTGTTTTTTTAATCTTGTAAGCTATAGATGTCATTCAGATCTAATTATTAAAATGTTTCAGGATTGACTTAATTAAAGTTTACACCTATTCTAACAAAGTAATCCTCTTGATTTTCAAGGGGTTTTCTTATTCTATATATTAATTTCTTATTCTTTCACGCAACCTTTTCTAAAATCTATATCTTATTTTTATAACGATTAAAACTCATACAATGAAATTAATGAAAAGATTAAGCATGTTTGCTTTGGTAGGTATTTTAGGTTTATCAACATTTAGTTGTTTAAATAATGATGACTCAGATTATATGAATTATGGTTTTTTAGCAACAACGGCAATTAATGTTCATGAAGACTCTATTCAGCCAGTAGGAAAAACTACAAATATTCGAGTAACGTACGAAAAAACAAATTCTTGTCAAAATTTTATTCAATTTAGCTCTTTACAAGGAAGTACAACTTTTAAACACAACATTGGTGTTTATGCAAGTCAAAGTAATGGAAACTGCACGCAAAATACTTCGTACGAAACAAAAACTTTGAAGTTTACACCTAAAGAAGCTGGTGAGTACACATTAAGATTTTGGACGGGAAATAAACCAAATTCAACTGAACCAATTTATGACTCAATTGTGTTAAATATCAAAGAAAAATAAAGTCCAATAAGTTTTGAATAGTGACTCTCTTGAAATTTTAATCAAGCAATGTCAAGAACAAAATAGAAAAGCTCAAGAAGAAATTTATGTTGAGTTTTCACCTGTTTTGTTCTCGATCTGTCTTCGTTATGCCGAAAATTATGAAGATGCGCAAGATATTTTTCAAGAGGGTTTTATTCATATCTTCAATAAAATAAATCAATTCAAATTCGAAGGATCTTTTGAAGGTTGGATGAAACGGATAATGGTAAATCTTAATTTAGAAAAACTAAAAAAGAAGAATAATTTACCTTTTGAAGATTTCGAAAATCTCATTATCACACAGGAAGATGACGACGAAGTTGAAGAAGATTTTGATTATCAACAGTTGTTAGAAGCCGTTCATAATCTTCCACCACAATATAGGCAAGTTTTTAACCTCTACGTTTTTGAAGAATATTCGCACCAAGAAATTGCAGAAATGCTGACCATTTCGGTTGGAACTTCAAAATCAAACTTATCAAGAGCACGAAATTTATTAAAACAAAAACTCAATCAATTAAAAACTGTCACAGAAGATGAACAAATTTGATCAACATATTAAAGATAAACTCTCGCAACCACAACTTCCTCCTTTGGATGCTTGGAAAAATATTCAGGAGAAATTAGACGAGAAAGAAAAGAAAAAACGAATCATTCCTTTATTTTATTGGATTGGTTCTACTGCGGCATGTTTAGTTGTGGGAATTTCTATCTATTATTTTAATCAAAATGATACAATTAACGTTAATCATATGCCGACTAATGAAGTTGTAAAAACAAAATCGACTTCTAAAGAATCTATCAAAAAAGATTGGAATAATATTGAACATACAAATGAAAAGTCTTTTGATAATAAGATTGTTTCTTCTGTAAAAAAATCTTCTAAATCAAATCAAAAAACAATTCAAAGTTCAAGTTCATATTTTGAAAATATAATTGGAGAATCAACTTTATTTTCGAATACAATTCCAAATCAAAAAGAAGATAAAACACTAGAATTATCTCAAAAGAATTCAACTCAAAAAGATAATTTTGTACAAAATAATTCTTCAATCAATCCAAAAAATGAAGTTTCTGAAAAAGAAACTAATCCTAAAATTTTAGAAGAAAAACCATTAGAATTAGTTCTTCAAGAAGAGGAAAAAAAGAAAGAGAAAGTAGAAATCAAACAGAAATCTCCACTTCTGACGATTTCTTCGTACATCAATCCAACAAAAGTGTTAGAATCAAAATCTATTTTAGCAAATGAATTTAATGATTACAACATCAAAAATAACATTACAGTTGCTTATGGCGCAAAAGTTTCTGTTCGATTAAATGATAAGATAAATGTTCGTTCGGGAATTGCAAAAGTTGAGTTGGAACAAAATACAACCAATATAAATTCGGGAATCAATACAGGTGTTTATGCACTTTCTGCAAGCATGCCAAAATCATCTAACAATATCACATATCATTCGAATATTCGAGTTGTAGGTGATAATATATCACATACAACAATGACCATGTTGTCTTCTGAAACCAATACTATGGAACAAAAAGTTCATTACATCGAAGTTCCATTAGAAGTTGAATATAAATTGGCAAGTTTTGATAAATTCAATATTATAGCAATAGCGGGAGGAAGTTATTTTGCTGTAACGAAAAATTCTATTTCATTAGCTGATACTAATACAAGATCAAATTATAAATTAGGCGAAGCAAATAACTTAAATAATTCGAGTTATAGCGCTAACGCTGGAGTTAAGTTAGAGTATAATTTATCAAATAAATCAAGTATAAATTTGGAACCAAATTATAGATATATGCTAAATCCATTGAAAAATGTAGATGCTAAAAATCCTTCTTTATTAGGATTGAATATAGGTTTTTCAATTAAATTTTAACAAAAAAAGACGAAGATTATTCTTCGCCTTTGTTATTGTTTAATTTGATTACAATTGTATTATTTTCTTCAGTCATATCCACTTTGGCTTCCTCAAAAGTTGGCTCACGCAAAATAGGATCTAAATTCTTAGAAAAACCATACGGTTCTTTACGCACACCCAAAAAACTTTTATCAAGCTGTTTATTATTGTTCGTATCCAAATACACTTTTACCGCATAAAATGTTGGCTCAATATCTTTAAAAACCGTTTCATACTTGTCTATATCAGCAACTGGAACGTACAATTTTTTGAATGCATTTTGACCTTTTGTATAATTTTCTACATTTCTATAAAACTCTATAGCCAAATTTCCTTTCATTTTCTTAAGGTTTGTGATTGATAGTTTTACATCAATTTGAGCCATTGCCATTTGAGTAAAAAATAACACAATTAATATAAGAATCTTCTTCATTTTTTTATTTTTTTAATCAATTCATTTACAAATAATTAAAACCTACTATTTGTAAAAAAATTTATAAATTATTAGGATGAAAAAGTATCTCTTTTTTACCCTAACAATTTGTTTCTCAATCGGAATAATTTTATCCGAATTATTAATTCCTGCTACAAATTTACGAATTATATTTTTTTCATTAATTATTCTACTTTTTATCTCTTTGTTAAAAAATAATAATCGTCAAAATATAATCACTTTTTTAGGCATTTCGATGATTTTAGGCTATTATATTCATCAAAATTATAATAGACATTCAAAAATTGATTTCGAATCTGTTTCGAGAATTCATTTACTAAAAGTCGTTTATAGTTCTAATTCTACCGAAAAATATACCAATTACGTTGTAAAAGATATTGAAACGAATGAGCAAATTTTACTTCATATCAAACCTCAACAACAAATTTTATATCCCAATGATGAAATCATAATTTTAGGAGAAAAAAGAGAAATCCAAGAACCGTTAAATCCATATCAATTTGATTATAAACGTTTCTTAAACAGAAAACGAATTTATTCTCAAATCTTTACAAATGAAATTATTTCTATTCACAAAGAAGGAAATGGATTTCGAAATTGGGTTGCCAAATCGAAAGTCAAGATTCGAAAAGAACTAACAGAACAAGGTTATTCCCTTGAAAGTAGAGCGATTATTTCGTCTATGCTTTTGGGTGATAGAACAGAGCTTTCGCAAGAACTCAATCAAAGTTATGTAGCAACAGGAGTTGTGCATATTTTATCCATTTCTGGTTTACATGTGATGATGATTTACATGATTTTACAATTCGTTTTACAACCATTATTAAAGCTAAAACAAGGTCGAAAAATTAGAATAATTATTAGCTTAATATTTATCTGGATCTTTGCTTTTTATGTCGAATTACAACCGCCAGTTTTTCGTTCTGCGTTGATGATTACCATTTATTATATTAGCGAATTACTCAACCGACCAAAAAATATTTTCCACACACTTTCACTTTCTGCTTTTATCATTCTAGTTTTTCAACCTAATTATTTGTTTGATGTTGGCTTTCAATTGAGTTTTTCAGCGGTCTTTTTCATTGTTTGGCTCAATCCAATTTTTGAGTATTATTGGAAAGTTAAAAATAGTTTCCTGAAGAAAATCAAGATTATGATTGAAACAAGTTTATCTGCTCAATTAGGAACTTTACCAATTTCGGTCTTGTATTTTAATCAATTTTCAGGATTGTTTTTATTTGGAAATTTAGTCTTGATTCCTGCTTCCTTTTTTATGATTTGTGGCGGTATAATTAGCATTCTTCTCATCATTTTTGATCTTAATATTCCAATCTATACGTGGATTTTCAATCATTTTATTTATTATTCAAATCAATATATTTATTGGTTAGCAAACTTCAAGTTTATTGCGAAAGATGTTTACATCAGTTTATTTACCGCGATTTTGATTGGCGTTATTTTATATGCATCGAAACCTTTATTCCTAAAAAAATCTAAACTAGCATTATTTGTTTGTTTAATTTCTTTATTTCTAATGGAATCTGAACGATATTATCAAGTTTATCAACTCAATCATTCGAATGAATTAATTGTTTTTAATCAATACAAGAATAGTATTATCGGCATAAGAAATCAACGAAGTTTAAGCATTTTAAGTGAAAATCCTTTGGATGAAAAAACATATAATTTTACGATTAAACCATATAAAATTCACGAACGAATCAAAGATGTTAGTTTCTACTCTTATGATTCAGACTTTAAACATCAACATTTTATCAAACATCCAAATTTTATTGAAACGAAGTCATTTAACCTTTTATTAAATGAAGAACATTCTGATACTCCTTTTTATGTGTTAATTCATCAATCGAAGCTTTATTCTTTCGAAAATAATGAAAATTTAAAAAGGGTAATTGCTGATGCCAGCAACTACCCTTCTATTGTTAGAGAACTTGAAGAAACTTCTGATTCTGTTTTATTGAAAACCTCTCAACAAGGTTATTTCTCGATTAAATTTTGATATCGTTTATGAAATCTGTTGAATTACGATAGCCCAAAACAATTTTGTTAACATCTCCTTTTCCGTTCATCAAAACAGTTGCAGGATAGCTCAATTGTCCGTTTGTAAAGGCATACGCCATGTAATTCGCTTTAGCAGGTGCAATATAGGTGTACTGAATTCCCATAAATTTTACCATATCCTTTGTTTCCGCATCAAATTTTACCGCAATGTAATTTTTGTTTACATAATCTGCGACTTTATTATCTGTAAAAGTTTCTTTGTCCAAACGCTTACAGAATCCACACCAAGTTGTATAAAAATTAATCAATACAGGTTTTTCTGGATGTGCTTTCATTTCCTTTGTTGCTTCGTCTAATGATAACCATTTAATTTCTTGTCCAAAAAGAAATGATGATAAAATTAGGGCAGCGATTGCTAAGCTTGATTTCATAAATTTCAATCTTTATTATTTAACTCCGTGCATCAATTTTTTCATGACTGGATTTAATGCGATAACGATTAAACCTGCTACAATTGGTACAATTGTAAAGATTAAGAAGAAAGTTGATAACGAATATTCTTTGGTAATATTTTCGATTTGACCTCCTAAAATGGCTGCCAATTTGTTACCAATTGCAATTGCAAGGTACCACATTCCGAACATAAATGCAATCATACGTGCTGGAACTAATTTCGATACGTACGAAAGTCCAACTGGAGATAAGCAGAGTTCGCCCAATGTATGGAATAAATAAGCTAATACTAACCAGATGATAGAAACTCTAACACCTTCTGAAATTCCGTAAGAACCGAAAGCTAAGAATCCGAATCCGATTGCCATAATGATTAATCCTAAACCATATTTTACAGAAGCTGATGGGTTGTATTTAGAATCCCAAACACGAGAAACTAACGAAGCTAATGCAATGATGAAGAAAGAGTTTAATGTAGAGAACCAAGAAACGGTAATTTCTACTTGAGAATCTTTAATCTCTGCTACTTTCGCAGGAACAACTTCAGATGGTTTATTTTGATTTTTATATTCAGTATCTAATTTCACTAAACTTTCTGGAGAAACTAATACAAATTTATCTCCTTCTTTGTGAATATTAATATCAGATCCTTTTGTTAAAGCGTCTTGAGAAGCTAAATTAATTGTTTCAGTTACAATTTTATCTGTAGAGTTTGCCACATAAGAAGCCGTAACTGGTGTTTTATCAAAAACAGGTTGTCCTTCTTCGTTCATCACTTGTTTACCAGCGTCGTCTAATTTAGCCGTTTCAATTGCTTGGTAAGAAACATCGTAAGAGTGAGAAGTCCAGTTATAGTTTAACATCCAAATTGCAGCAGCCCAAATTCCTAAGAAAGTAAACGCTAAAACAACATTAGATAAAGCCGCTTTTTTAAATGTTTGTTTTGCTAATAAAATCAATACATACGAGATGAACAATAATGGAACAACTGTTAATAATGTATTGAAAACGTTGAATGCCATTGCAGCACCTCCAATTAAGTTACGTTCTGTATTATCACGCGCAAAGATTACTAATGATGTAGCTCCTTGTTCGAAAGACATCCAGAAGAAGATAACGAAGAAAGCAAAAATAATTACCGCAATCATACGATCACGAACCACTTTTGTATAATTTGCCAAACGACGAATTACCACAAAGAAGAACAAGAATAGTGCTACTAAAATAACGACATTTTGTCCTGATAATCCTCCGATAGAGAATGGGAATAAGTTAATTCCACCAATTGCATTTAACGGATCATTGAACGCATATCCTAATCCTAAAAGCGTCATAATAACGATCAATACTTGATCTAATACTGTAAAAGGATTTGGTTTTTCTCCTGGTTCGTATTTTGGTGTATCATCATCAGCAGTAATTTGATTTCCTGTTTTTGAAGGAACCTCACCGATATACCCAAATAATGGTTTTGCTAACCAGAACTGTAATGTTCCTAATAACATGAAGATTCCAGCTAAACCAAATCCCCAGTGCCATCCTACTTTTTCTGCTAAGAATCCACACAACATCATTCCGAAGAATGCACCAGCGTTAACTCCCATGTAGAAAATTGTATAAGCACCATCCTTTTTCTCAGGAAAGTCTTTGTACATTTCTGATAAGATAGATGTCATATTTGGTTTAAAGAATCCTGTTCCAATAACCAAACACGCCAATCCTAAATATAAAAAGATAGGTGTATCAAAGGCCATGAATGCATGACCAAGAGTCATAATAATCGCACCAATTACAACTGCCCATCTATAACCTATGTATTTATCGGCAATAATACCTCCAAAGATGGGCGTAATGTATAATAACATTGCGTATGTTCCATATAAAGCAGTTGCTTTTTCTATAGACCATTCCCAACCTGGATTTAACCCAATAACTGCAGCTGTTAAAAACTGAATTAATAAAACGCGCATTCCGTAGAATGAAAAACGCTCCCACATCTCTGTAAAGAAAAGCACGAACAACCCTGACGGATGCCCAAGTACTTTTGAATCAAAGAAATTTTCTGATTTTGAACTCATGTTTGTTTGTTAAAAGTATATCTTAAAAGTTATTTTACGTCTTGCATTAATTTACGAATAAATGGAGACAATACGATGACAACAACACCTGCAACTAAAGAGTAAATTGCCAATTGTTGATAACCATCTGTATAAGCCATTAATTTATCTGTTAAAGATGCTGTTGGACTTGGGTCTGACATTCCAGCTCCTAAGATTCCTGCTAAATATTGCCCGTAAGCAGATGCTAAGAACCATAATCCCATCATCATTCCTCCTAAGTGTTTTGGAGATAATTTTGTTACCATTGATAATCCAATTGGTGATAAACACAACTCTGCAATTGTAACTGCAAAATATGCTAATGCAAATATTTCTAATGATGATAATCCATTTTCGTCAGCAAAAAATCTTAAAGAATAGAAGATATAATAAGCCCCTGCTAACATCAAGAAAGCTAAACCAAATTTTACAACTGTGTTTGGCTCAATTTTCTTTTTCGCCATCCATAACCAAACTAAACCTAATAAAGGTGAGAAAATAATAACATACAATGAGTTTGCACTATTATTCACAATGTTTGGATCTAATGGAACGCTAAATAAAGTTGAATGTAAGTTTTTGTTTGCAAACAAAGCTAAAGAACCTCCTGCTTGCTCAAAAATTGCAAAGAATAAAATAGAGAACGTAATCATGATAAAAGCAGCGATAAACTTACTTTTTTCTTTAGAACTTGGTATTTTATATAATTGAATTAAATAATAAATAATTGCCAATGGTCCTACAATAAACATAAACATATCTGTGTATGCTGTATTATGAATCATGATAAAAATTAAAGGAATACAAACCAATGCTCCTACATATACGGCTACTTCTCTAATTAATCTTTTCTTAGGATCCATTTTTTCAAGTGGAGAATCTCCAATTGGTCCCAGCTCGTTACGGATAAATAAGAATAAAACAACTCCAATTATCATTACGATACCAGCCGCTAAGAAAGCATAATTCCAACCAACTTGTTTACCTAAATAAACACAAACTATACCTCCTAAAAATGCACCTATATTAATCCCTGAATAAAATAAACCGAATCCAGCATCACGTCTTGGATCATCAGCTTTGTACAGTTCTCCAACCATCGAAGAAATATTTGGTTTGAAAAAACCTGTTCCAATAATACTTAATGTAATTCCGTAATAGAAAAATTGATGAGGATCTGTTGCAATTAATAAGTTTCCTGCAACCATTACCAACCCTCCGAAGATTAATGATTTTTTGAATCCTAAGATTCTATCTGCAAAAATACCTCCGATAAAAGTAAATGCATAAACAAAAGCTTGGATTGCTCCATATTTTAAATTTGATTCTGCATCCGTTAATCCCAACATATCTACCATAAAAATGGCAAGAACTCCTCTCATTCCGTAGAAGCAGAAACGCTCCCACATTTCTACCATAAACAAATGCCAAAGCTGTTTTGGGTATTTCCCTTCAAAGTTTTGAATTTGCTCTAAAGTTAATTTTTGACTCATAATTTCTTTAACTAAGCGCTAATATATCATTTAGATTTTATTAGCAATCAACGAAAATAAAAAAAACCTCCGACAATGCAGAGGTTTTTTTTGTTTAATGTATGATTTTTGTCAATTTGAATAATGTTTCATCTTATTCATTGGCGTATTCTAATAAATACAGCTTTTTTCTTACAAATTCTTCTTGATAAAGTTTGTCATTTTACGGTAAAGCTGAATACGCGTGTTTCCACCATAAATCCCGTGATCTTTATCGGTATAAATTGCCATATCAAAATCTTTGTTCGCTTGTACCAACGCTTCCGATAATTCGAATGTGTTTTGTGGATGCACATTATCATCAGCAGAACCAGAAATTAATAAGAAATTACCTTTTAAGTCATTTGCATAATTAATTGGTGAATTATCGTCATAACCAGCTGCATTTTCTTCTGGTGTACGCATAAAACGCTCTGTATAAACAGAATCATAATAACGCCAATTCGTTACAGGAGCAACTGCAATCGCCGCTTTGAACACATCATTCCCTTTGAATAATACATTCGAAGCCATGAATCCTCCGTAAGACCAACCCCAAATTCCGATACGAGATTTATCTACATAAGGTAAATTACCAATCTCTTTCGCCGCAGCAATTTGATCCTCTACCTCATATTTCCCTAATTGCAAATATGTTTGTTTCTTGAAAGCTTCTCCTTTGTATCCCGTTCCACGACCGTCAACACAAAAAACGATGTAACCTTCTTGCGCCAACATCATGTGCCAATAATCATTCGAGTTGAAATAAGCATTGTTTACATTCTGAGAACCTGGTCCAGAATATTGATACATCAAAACTGGGTATTTTTTGTTTGGATCAAAGTTTTTTGGTTTGATTACATACGCATTCAATTCATTTCCTGCTGCAGTTTTCAACACAAATAATTCTTTTGTTCCAATATTATCTGTAGTCAATTTATCTTTTAAAGAAGTATTGTCAACGATAACACCCAAATCTTTTCCAGATTTAGATTCTACTAAACTAATTGTTTTTGGAGTCGTTGTATTCGAAAAAGTATTAATGAAATAAGTAAAATTCTTACTGAAAGCAGCCGAATTTGTTCCATTATTTTTCGTCAACATTGTAGTTTTCTTACCATCTAAACTAACCGAAGAAATTTGTCTTTCTGTCGAAATACGTTTTCCATTATTCGAGTTAGATTGATAATAAAGTGTTTTATTACCAGGATTATACCCATAGTAATTCGTTACCTCCCAATCTCCTTTCGTCACTTGGTTAATTAGCTTTCCGTTATCTGCATAATGGTAAATATGGTTATTTCCATCGCGCTCAGAAGTCCATAAGAACGAATTATCTGCTAAAAACTCTAACGTTAAATTATCCGTTTCTATCCACGCTTTATTTGTTTCAGTAAATAATTTATTTACTTTTTTCGTGTTGATATCATAAAACGAAACATCTACATTATTTTGATGACGGTTAGACGTTACAACCGTTAATAAATTCGCTTTTGTAGAGAACTTAATTTTAGGAATATAATAATTCTGAACTCCGCCTAAATTAACATTTGCAGTTGAGTTATTCTTCGTATCAAAAACATGTAACGAAACTTCCGAATTATCTTGCCCTGCCTTTGGATATTTGTAACGTAATTCTTGTGGATAAAGATTGTTGTGGTAAATCGGAATATTAATTTCTTTCACTTTCGATTCGTCAAAACGAACATAAGCCAAAGATGTTCCATCAGCATTCCAATCAAAATTTCTTACGAAACCAAATTCTTCTTCATAAACCCAATCATTAATCCCGTTGATAATATTATTCTTTTTACCATCAGTCGTAACTTGCGTTACCTTGTTCGATTTTAAGTCTTGAATGTATAAATTATTCTCAAAAGCAAAAGCTACCTTAGAAGCATCTGGCGAAAACAAAGGCTCTTGAATTCCTTTTCCATCAAATAACAATACTTTCGATTTTGTTTGCGTATCATACACCTCAAACTTTGCTGTAAACGAATGACGATAAATTTGGTGCGGATTAGTTTGCAATAAAACGTAACGCTCATCAGAACTAAATTCATAACCTTCAAACTTTCCTGGAACGACAACAATATCAGAAGTCTGACCTTTTTTCAATGTCGATTCGTACGAACGTTTTACCAATCCGTCTTTTGTCAGAATAGTATAATTTTCTCCATCGTTCAATGAGTTCACACCGTACAATGAATTTTCGCGGTATTTTCCGCCATATATCCCTTCAATGGTTATTTGTTGTGCATAAGAATAAGCGCCCATCGCAAGGACAGCCAAACTTAAAATAAATTTTTTCATATTAATTTTCTAATCATGTGAGTTCAAACAATCAAATATAAACAATTCTATTTTCTCAAATAACACATTTCCTCGAATAATCCATTATAATCGTTCATATAAACGAAAAACTCTTCACTATTTTATATTTTAAACAATTTACAGATAATCGTATTTCATCATTCTTATCAAAAATATTTTTTATTCAAAAAAAAAATACTTAAATTAATCAAATATTTGTAATTTAATCATTTAAACAATACAAATTACATTTTTTACAAAAAGTGACCACAAATGTCCGGTTTTGTCCACTTCTGTCCTCCAGTATTTTTATCAACAATATGTTTTAGTTAATTGAAACTCCTATACAAACCTCTGTATATCTATGTTTCACATCATCTCGAAAAATAGCTCATTTTACTCTTGTTCGACCATCGTTCGACAAACTTGCGGAAAAATGCACCTTTGCGAGGACAATGGTCGAAGAACGGTCGAAGAAAACACGAATAAACTCTGTAGAGATTTATAAAAAAAAATAATAATGTTGCAGTAAAAAATTAGTACGAAAGAAAAATAATTTTGTCTGATATGAATACCTTCACTCAACGATAAAATGCGTCTTTCAGAGCATTTTAAATTACAAATTTGTTTATTCAAAACTGCACTCTCACGCAATCAGTGTTTTAACCTAAAAATCTTTGGTGTATAATAATGATTATGTTTAATAGACCTTAATAATGTAAATATTGTTTATTTTCTATTTGAAAAATGATTTCTTATTCCTTTCATCATGTTAAGATAAATAAGTCTTATACCTTTTCTTATACTGTATTTTTTTTAGGATTTCCAAATCAAGATGAAACAAATGATGGAAGAAGAATGAATTGACAAACGAACACAGTTGCCAATACTTTTATTCAACACGTAATAGGGTCGATTAATAAACTAATTTTATCAATTTGATAGATATAAAAAAAGGATTTTTAAAACAAAATCCTTTTTATAGGCAATATCCAAAAAACTGT